>JBBRVA010000364.1:0-7830 GCA_038247295.1 Caldilineales bacterium
CTTCTGATAGGCGTCGATTACTTCGGTTGTGTTAAGCGTAATCTGGTCGGCAAAGCCAGTTTCATACGCATCGGCTGGCCATGGGAATTGACCAAAGATCATCGCGGGGCCTTCGATGTTCATTCGACCTGTGACAGCACCGTACTGCGCTGTAGAGGGATCTTCAAAATTCTTAGTCAGCTGCTTCGCCGTATCCACGTAAGCATCCCAATTCCAGCTTTTATCTTCCCAATCAGTGGTCGGATAGGTAATGCCGGCTTCGTCAAAGAGATCCATGTTGTAGAAAACGTAGCTGCCGGTGGTGAGGAATGGCAGCCCCCAAGTTTTACCTTCACTCTGATAGATAGCGAGTACATCGGGCAGGAAGACGCTCATGTCCAGTTTATCGCGTTCGATCAGCGGCGTTAGGTCGGTGATCAAGCCACGATGGCGGTCGCTGGCAAAACCATCGCCACCCCAGTTGGTAGACCAGACGTGCAGCGGCTCGCCAGCCGCAATCATCGCTTCGCGCTTGACGGCAATGTCATCTTGATCAATGGTGAGGATATTCAGGGCAATATCTGGACTTTCCTTCTCCCAGGCTGGCTTTACCACAGTTGTTTCCCAGTTGTTTTCCACTGGGCTGGTGCGCACCATCCAGACGAGTTCGCGCGCGCCGCCAGCGGCAGCGGCCGGCGCATCCGCCGCTCCATCACCTGCTGGTGCGGCAGCGGGCGCACAGGCCGCCCACAGCAACGCGGAAATGATCAGCGTTGCCAAGATCCATAACCTCTTTTGTTGAAACATAACTTGCTTCTTCCTTTCCTTTGTTACGAACATGAAATGATTAAAAATTGTAACGACTGACCCCACCCCAGCCCTCCCCTGAAAAGGGAGGGAGCCGTCACGGGACAGAAGAAGCGACTTCGCCTGTCCGACATCAGTCCCCTCCCTGTTTGGGGAGGGTTAGGGTCACTGCCATTAAGTTAAGCGTGGAGGGAGCATTCTCTAATGCGACCGGTTCGGCTAAAGCCGGCATTAGAGAATGCCTACACCACGTTCTCTAATCCTTAACTTAATGGCAGTGAGGGTTAGGGTGGGGTGCGTCGTTACTAAAAATAAATAATCCACAGCTTATGCAGTTGGCATAGATACTAAGTCATCATCCAAGAATAAGTTCCCGATTGTCACCCTGTAAGGGTCTGCTTTTGCCCTGGAAAGCAGACCCTTACAGGGTGACAAATCAGGAAGTTATTCTTTTACGGATACTAAGGGAGCTTTTCTAAATCTGTGCCCATTGCTTGCCCTGGGTTATTGCTATCAAAACTGCTATCGAGCCCATTGACCATTAACCATTATTTAGCCTTTGACGCCGCTGACCACAATGCCCTGAATGAAAAAGCGTTGCGCCAGAAAGAAGACGATAATACACGGTAGAATTGTGACCAAGGAAGCTGCCATATACCAATGCCAGGGTGTACCACCAAACGGCGTTTGGAACATAGAGAGGCCGAGCGAGAGCGTAAAAAGACTGTTATCGTTGATGTAGATCAGCGGTCCTTGATAGAGATTCCAGTGAAAGATAAACGACATGATCGCCACCACGCCCAACGCCGGCATCGAAAGCGGCAGCGTGATGCGATACCAAATGGTTAGCCAACTCGCGCCTTCGATCAGCGCCGCCTCGTCATACTCCTTAGGAATGCTCATATAAAATTGGCGCAACAGGAAGATCAGATAGGCGCTGCCAAACCAGGCTGGCACAATCAATGGCTTAAATGAATTCAGCCAGCCAAGCCGAGCAAAGAGCACATACTGCGGGATCAGCGTCACCTCGCCCGGAATCATCAAGGTGGCCAAGACAAAATAGAAGAGAAAATTGCGCCCTGGCGCGCGCAGACGCGCAAAACCAAACGCAATAAATGAATTTGATACCACCTCTGCAACCACAACCATCAGGGAAAAATAGATCGTATTGCGGAAGTAGACACCAAAGGGATTGGTCGTGAGCGCGTCATAATAATTTTCCCAATGAAACGTGTTAGGCATCCAGGGTGGCGGTGGCTTAAAGGCTTCCAGTTGACTTTTGAGTGATGTTGAAAGCATCCAAAAAACTGGGAAGAGCACAACACCCAGCCCGACCAGGCAGATCAGCGTCGCTACTGTGCTGATAAAATTTTCCTGAAAGCGTGCACTGCGTAGCATCGATGGCTTGCGCTGGATGCCAATCGTTGTAGTGGCACTGGATGGGGTAGAAAGCGTCTGTTGAGCCATGACATTACTCCTTAAAGACTATGCGGCTTTTTCGTCGCCAGGTGTTTCGTAATAGACAGCCTCGCGTGTGGCACGCAATGCCAGGACGGTCAAAACCAAGATGACGATAAAAAGTAGCCAGGCCTGGGCTGAAGCATAGCCAAAACGATAGCGGCGGAAAGCGTTCAAATAGAGATAGAGTACATAAAACATCGATGCATAGGCGGGACCACCGGCGCCATTGGAGATCACATAGGCCGGCGTAAAAATTTGGAACGAGCCAATGATGCCGGTGATGAAATTGAAGAGGATGACGGGCGATATCATCGGCAGGGTGACATTGCGGAAGCGTTGCCAGGCATTGGCGCCATCAATGCGCGCGGCCTCATAAAGTTGCGTCGGTACGCCTTGCAGCCCAGCCAGGTAGATCAACATCGGGCCGCCAAAGCCCCACAAGCTAAGCAACACAAAGGATGGCATCACCCACTTGGGGTCAAAAAACCAGCCCGGGCCTTGAATGCCCAACGGAATTAAGCCATTCGGCCCCACCATGCGCGCAATAAAGTAGTTGACCACGCCAAAAGTGGGGTTAAGCATCAGTTGAAAGAGAAAGGCTGCGGCGACGCTGCCACCAATCAGCGTCGGCACATAGTAGGCGGTGCGGAAGAAGCCCAAAAATGGCACCTTTTGGTTGAGCAACATTGCCAATCCTAGCGAAAATACCAACCCCAGCGGCACACTGAAAAGTGTATAGAGGAAAGAGACTTGGAGCGATTTATAGAAGATTTTGTCATCGAACAGCTTGAAATAATTGTCCAAGCCAATAAACTCGGTGGGGCGCACACTGCTGTTGCTGAAATTGGTGAAGCTCAACACCATTGAAGCAATAATCGGCAGCCCACGAAAGAGCAGAAAGCCCAGCACCCAGGGTGCAATAAAGAACCAAAACCACATCGCCTCGCGCCGAGCCAATTTCTCACGGGGTAAAATGCCGAGCATCGCCGCCCTCCTTGGTTATTAATTGGTAAGAAGTAATTGGTAAGTAGTAAGTAAGCATCATGTCGTTCACATTGCCCTAGGTAATGACGATTGGACTTACCACTTACTACTTACCAATTGTTACGAGGATCGAAAGACTAATACTTTTCCACTGATCGCGCGTACATAAACATTGCCGCCGGCAATCACGGGTGCTGCATTCGCCAAACCAGCTTGTTCCTGCCGCCAAATCTCCTGGCCAGTCGCCTGCTGCAAGGCGCGCACCTGGCTACCACCGTCGGCACGGGTGATAATGTAGATCTGGTCGTCGGTAAGCGCCGGCAACGAGATAAAATTCGTCGTCGAAAAATTCCAGGCCACGTTGCCCTGCGCCAAGTCTAGCGCCCAGAGTTGATTGGTCGCCTTGACATACAGGTGGTGGGCAGAGGCCCCTGCTGGGATAATTTGGATGTCATCGAAACGCTTAGACCAGGCTTGTTTGCCAGTCGTACGGTTTAAGAGATAGATCGTATCGGCACCGGCCAGCGCGATCTGATCACCAACAATGATCGGGGCAAAGTAGAGGGCCAACTTACCGTGGTCAAAGCGCCAGCGCTCCTGCCCCGTCTGTAAATCCAGGGCGTAGAGGCGAGTAAAATCGGCAAAATAGACAAGGCCGTCGGCCACTGAAACGGAGGAAACAACAGGATACTCGGTCACAAAACGCCAAAGTTCTTTGCCATCTTGTGTATCCAACGCCACAACATTCTCGGCTGCACCCACCAATACCAGCCCATCTACTACAACGGGTGATGTGACGTGGCCACCAACGTTATCGTACGAACTGCCCACTTTGGCAAATTTATACTGCCAAAGTTTGGCACCAGAATCAGCTGCCAGCGCAAAAACAAACCCGTCTTCACCTGTCTCGGAACGTACATAGACCGTGCCATTCACCGCGGCTGGCGACAAGAAGGAGCCGGCTAAATTGAATTCCCACTGTTCTTCGCCGCTTGCCAGGGCCACCGCGTGCAACTTGCGATCGCTTTCGGCAAAAAGCAGACCGTCTGTGATGACAATGGGGCTGGCGTGTTCGGCATCGCCTTGCACTGCATACTCATTTTGTATGTTCAGCGGTAGTTGAAGGGTACCGTTCGTCGCGCGGTTGCGTTGAGGGCTTTGGCCTTCCATCGGCCATTCGCTCGCTTGGTTACTAAAATTTGCGACGGATTGGGTGGGGTCCGAGGATGGATCTAAGGATTGAGTTGCAAAACTGGCGCAAGCATTGACGGCCAGCACCATCACGAGCAGCAAAAGGCCAGTTAAAAAACTGGTCGAGCGCCATTTTACAGATCGCAACAGATAATTTGATGGTTGCATACGTGGGTCTTGCTTAGATCCCTAGAACCTTAAATTACGCTATATTAAGATGTTGTTACAGATCCTGGTTCCCATTCACAATTTTCAGTGAGTAGAGCCGATGAATGCTGTGCAGGTAGAGGTGACAAAAGTAGGCAGCAAAAACACTTTAACATAACTCAATATGTTTGTCAATTGCCTTATAACATGTAATTGAAAATTGACAGTGGATGGAAATATCACAGTATGATGGTCACTGGTCTGTCATCCATCGCCAAATAAGACGCATTTCCTATATTTGTCATCTTTGTTTACAATCAGCTTGACGAGCATAGTAGCATTATTGTCCGAAGGTTGAAAACAGGAGCTTTCACCATGCACATCGCAATTGGCGGCGATCATGCCGGTTTCCCGCTCAAAGGCCCGATTATTGAATGTTTGCAGGCGCAGGGACATACTGTGACCGACCACGGCACCCACAGCCTGGAGCCGGTCGATTTTCCCGATATTGCGCGCCTCGTCACCGATCAAGTGCGGCGGGGCGAGGCGGCGCGTGGGATTCTCGTTTGCGGCACGGGCGTGGGCGCCGCAATTGCCGGCAACAAGACAACCGGCATCCGCGCCGCGGTCGGCCACGACATCTACTCGGCCCACCAGTGTGTCGAGCACGACGATGTCAATCTACTCTGCATCGGCGCACAGATTATCGGTATCAAACTGGCAGAAGAGATTGTGTTGGCCTTCTTGGCGGCCCAATTCAGCACCGCACCCGAATTTCGCCGCCGCGTCCAAAAACTACATGATCTAGAACGCCGGTCGGCGCAAGAAGTGCTGGCAGGATGACAGGATGACAGGATGAAGAGATGACAGAGGGGCCGATAGTATGTCATTCTGTAAGAATCTGTCGTGTACGCCGTGGTAATGACAACAACAGATTCTTACAGAATGACATACTCCCTCTCCGGCTCTCGACCTTCTTTGCCGGTTCATAAGATAGACCAGTCCTATTATCCCTTCGACAAGCTCAGGGCAAGCCTTGTCATCTTGTCATCTTGTCATCCTGCCATCTTGTCATCTTGTCATCCTGCCATCTTGTCATCTTGTCATCCTGTCACCTTCTCCCAACCTCTCTCTACTCGAAAGGAATACGATCCATGCGAATTGAATCTGGTAATATCAAACGGCTGCACGTTGTCCACTTAAACCCGGGCGACGATGTGTTGCTGGGGCTGCGCGAAGCGGTAAAGCGCAAAAACATCCAACATGCGATCATCATCGGGGCGATTGGCTCGGTGACGGCCTATCACTTTCATGTCGTCGCTAGTTCGGATCTGCCACCGGCTGAACTCTATCCCAAGGCCGAAGGCGCCTACGATATTGCGACCATGACCGGCTTTATTTTCAACGGTCGTGTCCACTGCCACATCATCTTTTCCGATGATAAGATCGCCTTTGGTGGCCATTTGGAAGAAGGCTGCAAAGTGCTCACCTTCAACGTCGTCGCCCTCGCCGAGGTCGATGAACTGGATATTACTGACTTTGATACGATGCAACCGTTAAACGATTAGGTATAGGGTAGGTGCGGTTTTTAACCGCACATTGGTAATTGACCTAGATCATGCGGTTAAAAACCGCACCTACCCTATACCTGCCAACCGGAGTAAAACTATGACCGACAAACCAACCATCGGCTTTATCGGCCTGGGCATTATGGGGCGACCGATGGCGCTCAATGTGTTGAAGGCCGGCTTTGCGTTAATCGTATACGACCTGGTCCCTGCTGCGATCCAGACATTGCAGACGGCCGGCGCCGAGGTGGCCGCTTCGCCCCAAGTGCTGGCCGCAGCGTGCGATATTGTGTTGCTCTGCCTGCCCGATTCGCCGGACGTGCAGGCGGCGCTGACTGGTGAACAGGGTGTCTTCGCCGGCGTGCGCCCGGGCCAGATTATTGTGGACATGAGCACGATCTCGCCCGTGGTGGCGCGCACCCTGGCCGAGGCGGCGACGCGCCTCGGCGTGACGCTGCTAGACGCGCCCGTCTCTGGTGGCGAAACCGGCGCACGTGACGGCGCACTCTCGATCATGGTCGGGGGCGATGCCGAAGCGCTGGCACAGGTGATGCCCGTGCTACAGGCGATGGGCAAACGCATCTTGCATATGGGTGAGGCGGGCGCCGGGCAAGTGACCAAGGCCTGCAACCAAGCCGTGATCGCCGTCACTATGTTGGGCGTGGCCGAGGCGTTGGTGATGGCTGCTAAAGCGGGCGTTGATCCAGCGCAGGTGCGGCAGGCGCTATTGGGCGGGGCCGCAGCCAGCCGTGTGTTAGAACTGCACGGCGAACGTTTTCTTGAGCACAATTTCACCCCCGGCTTTCGCACCCGTCTGCACGCCAAGGATCTCAATATCGCGCTGGAGGCCAGCCGCATCTACGGCGCGCCGCTGCCCGCCACCGCGCTGGTGCAACAATTCTTTACCGCGCTGCTCGCCCGCGGTGGTGCCGATCAAGATCACACGCTGCTGGTGACGTTGTTGGAAGAGCTGGCGGATACGAGCCTAGTCGGACCGACTGACTAAAGCCGGAGGATTATGACAGCCTCGGATAATGCAATAATCCCTGTCGTTCGGTGCGGGCGCGCAATAGATGCCCGGCCAGCGTAGTCACATAGAGCGTGCGCAGATCGGCGTCGCCAAAGGTGCAATTCGTCGGGTGGTCGGCGGGCAGCGGATGCATTTCCAAGATATCACCATTGGGCGCAAAAACATAGATCATCGGGCCGGGGCCGCTGACCCCCCAACCGGCAGTGGCGACGATGTTGCCGTTGGTGTCCAGACACATACCGTCGATGCCGCGGTGCGGGTGGAAATTATGCAACACCGTATATTGGCCCACCGCGCCGTCGGCCTGAATCCCATAGGCGCGCAGTTCACTTGGACCATCGCCATCCTTGCTTTGTGCCACATAGAGGGTTTGGTTGTCCGGTGAAAGCAGAATGCCATTCGGCGCTGTCGTATCGTAGGTGATGCGCACTACCTGCCACGTGCGGGTGTCCTCTGGGCGCGGCTGCGGATCGGCGCGAAAGACCGATTCGTGGTCGAGCTCCATATCGCTGCGGTCATCACCATAGCGCGGGTCGGTGAACCAGATTCGCCCCTGGTTGTCAATGGCCAGGTCGTTGGGACTGTTGAACTTTTTACCCGCAAAGTTGTCGCAGACCACCGTCACCCCACCATCCGGCTCGTACCGCACAATCCGCCGCCCAC
>JBBRVA010000365.1:0-7828 GCA_038247295.1 Caldilineales bacterium
AGCCAGCCGGCCGGGGTCACGACTTCGACCAGGTAGGTGTTGGCCAGCAAGCCGGTAAACAGATAGTGGCCGCTGGCGTTGGTCGGTTGCGTGGCGATGGCCGGGCCATCGGCGATGCCGTTGTTATCGGCATCCAGGTAGAGGTTGACGGTCACATTGGGCAAGCCGACCTCGCCGTTGTCGACGCGGCCGCTGTTGTTGGCATCGTGCCAGACCAGGTTGCCCAAACTGAAGGGCAGCAGCGCCGGGGTGAAGCCGAAGTCCTGGGTATGGTCGTTGTAGCCGGGGCCTTGCAGCGCGGCATACGGAATCGCGTAGCTGGCATCCAGCCCGACCAGATTGCCGTCCGAATCGCGGGCGTCGCCGTTGACGGTGTTATCACTGTTGGGCAGGGTCAGGCTCAAGCCGGCCAAGGCCAGCGGTTGGTTGGGACCGGTCACGTTGCGAATGCGCAGCTCGTAGGCCGAGGCGCCGCCTGGGGTGCCGGTGCCGCTCTGGATGCCGCCCGGCGCATCGACATTGGTGTTGAACAGATAGAGGCCACCGTTGGCGGTGGTGACGGTGCCGATCAGCTGACCGCTGAAGTACAGCTCGACATCGACGCCATCGATGCCAAGCTCACCCGGGTCCTGAATGCCGTCGCCATCGGTATCGTTCCACACCCGATTGCCGATTTCCAGCGGCGCCGGGTCGCACAACGCCACCAAGTCACCTAACCCGTTCGCTTTGTCAAAAAAGGCGATTTCCCCAGTCCCATCAAACAGCAAATAGCTGCGTGCGGTGATGCCAGTTAGATTGTTATACCACTTTACACCGGCGTCGCTACGCGCATCATTGGCAGCCCCTTCAATTGGGTTATAAATCAAAGAAACCACATCAGGCTGTCCAGGAATCTGGACCTGGCCGCCCAGGGTTGTTTCAACATGGCTCGGGGCAAACTGTTGATCTTGGAAATAATATTCACCGCCGCCGGGGCCTTGACCATTACCTGCACCCGCGGTTGTAACGCCACCACAAGAGCCATTATTTTCGACTTGCCAACTGCCATTCCCACTCGGGCAGGCACGCAAAATGTCACCGCGCGCAAAAGCCGTGTAATTATTTGGATCGGCAGGGTCAGGTCCACCGGCAACCGTGCCAAATTGATCGGCGTTGCGGTCGCGCAAGCTTAAAATCATACTATCGCCATCAAAAGCAATATCGGCCAGGGATGGCTGACCCCACTTGCCACCCGCTTGATCGACATTTGTAGGATTGAAGCTCGTACGATTGAGCCAATACTGCCAGCGGACATTACCCGAACCGCGGTATGCAGAAAGGTCAATTTCCAGGGCTGGCCCGGCAGCAAAAGCGCCATTAGCAAAAGCGTAGACATAGGCCCGTAAATTCGCGCGGTTCACTGTCGATTCTGCGGTGCAGACCATGCCCACATAGACCTTGCCATCCTTGACGCCCAGCCCAAAGGGGCGTGTATCGGTCGCCGGACAATTGACGGGCGTGGGAACAGGCGTAGCGACAAAGGCGCCAGGGTTGGCAATCGGAATTGCCAGCAGTGTCTTGTCGGACAAATTGAGTGTATAGAGCGTGTTAAAATCGTCGGCGATATCGAGATCGCCAAAGCTGCCTTTACCGACTAGATCAAAACTATTCGTATCATTCAGCCAACAATTATCATTGGTGTTATTAGGGTTGTGGCCAGGTGATAGGCAGGTTTGGCCGGGCTGAGGATGGGGATCCGCCCCGACGAGCGCGGCGCCAAAGTCATGGAAAAGCGTTGGCCCGCTTGGCGTGATCTGATAGATGGCGCCGGGTCCACTGGGGCCGAAGCCAGCATGCCGTTTTAGAAACGCAGCCGCATAAAGCGTGCCATTTTTTGGGCTCCAAGCCAATCCCCAGACACTGCCAATCTGTTTCGCCATCGCCAGTTGACCGGGCAGCGGACTACTAACCGCCGCCGCATCCGTCAGAGAGGTGCTGCCGGCGTTATAGGGGAAGGAATACATCACATTTTGATCTTTGTTGACACCATTCGGATTGTCATTTTGTTCGCCAAAGACAAAACAGGAAGTCGCCAGCGTTGGCGAGGAGGTCTGGCCACAAAAGTCGGCCGGGTTGCTAAAGCCGACATTCACTTGGGCCGCCGGGCTTTCGACAAAAGTCACCGTCGAGCGTGATCCGCTGCCAACGGGGCCGGGGCGCAAAAAGTTTAAGGATCCATCAGCGGGGAGTGTAAATTCGATTCGCACTGAAGAGCCGTTGGCCGGATCGATCCCATAGCGGCCATCGGCGGTTGTTTCACAGCTTGCACTACCACCACTAGTGTCATAGACAGTAACGACAATGCCACTGATCCCTGGTTCGCGGACATCTTGGACGCCACTGGCATTGTAGTCGCGAAAGGCCGTGCCCGTAATCGCTGTACCCGCGCAAGGCGCGGCGTAAGCCGGGGTGGCTGGGATTAAAGCCAGCGCTAGCGCGACAAACAGTGAGAGGCCGAGCAGCAGGCGGCGTAGGTGGTTGCGTTGAAAGGGTGCTCGGGTTGCTTGCATCTTGCTTTGCTCCTTAATAACAAGTTGAATATGAATAGAGATAATTAAAAATAAGCGCTCCGTTTCGTTTTTTGACAGAGTGGCTTATACAAACTGATCTTCCCCTTCTTTCATGGCGACAAAGTTAAATCCCAAAACCAGTGCGCAGTTGAAAGTCATCCAAGTTATGCTTCAACTAAAAAAAGGCGTACCAACTAATTGGCACCCCTTTATGGTTCTTCTTATTTTTGCATGGGAAACCTAGTGGCAAGTTTGTGGGTTGGATAGCTTATGAGAATGATCCCTCACAGATAGTTATCTATCCAATATACCATAATGCAAATAAAATCTCAATAGGCAAAAATGTCAGGGTGTCTATCAGATGGATGGCGCAATGGTGCATCTGCGCCGGGCGGGCTGGAAGGAACTGAAGGTAGGGACGGTCGGGCGCCAACGCTGGATCGCGCCACGGGTGAGGTGGGTGACGTGGCCCATGCCGTGAACAGTCGTTATGTGGCGCACCTCGGCGGTCCAGAAAGGTTAGGCGAACTAGTCTGGACCGAAGCGCAACGGCGCGGCGGCGAGCACCCACCCCCAACCTGATAGACAGCCGTGGGGAGAGTTTAGAAGGGTAGTATAGACAAAGTGCATCAGCCATTCATTGCCAAGGGTAGCTACATCTCATATAGCCGCGTAAATGTAAACGTCCCGATTGGCTCGCCTGAAAAGGGCATCTGCCCACCGAGGTTGGTGGTAGAGCAAACAAAATCCAAAGGGTGAATGGTCGGTGAACTTCCGTTTATTAGCCTGGGCGCGCCCAGGATTGGTACTTGTTTAGAATCAATATAGGGGAAATGGAGAAACAACACGTTACGCAAACATTACACGTTGATTACATCATTGATTATCTGTCGCTCCAATCAAAAAGGGCAAGGTCACTTTCGCGACCTTGCCCTTCTGCTGGACACCTAAGGGAGTTATAAAAGAAGTAACGCCACATTTGTCACGCTGTAAGGGGTTTTGCTGCCTTGAAACAAGACCCTTACAGCGTGACAAATGGACAATTATCTTTTTCAAACTAACCTATTAACCAAGCTCAATTAACTATTTTCCAACCCGGCCTTGGCCTTCTTGGCCGCGCGCTGGCGGATGTCGTGATTGAGCACCTTTTTGCGAATGCGCAGTGACTCGGGCGTCACTTCCAACAGATCATCGATACTCAGAAATTGGATGGCGTCATCCAGCGACAAGACGCGCGGTGGGATCAACATATCGGTGGTCGAGGAGGGCTTCTCACGGAAGTTGGTCAACTGCTTGGCCATCGTTACGTTGATCACCATATCTTCGACGCGAGTGTTTTGGCCAACCACCTGGCCAGCATAGACTTCATCACCCGGCTTGACGATAAATTCGCCGCGCTGCTGGAGTTTGGTCAAGGCAAAGGCCGTAATCTTGCCCATTTCTAGCGAAACTAGCGAACCACTTTCTTGCATGTCAATGTCACCCATCAGCGACGCATATTCATGAAAGAGCGTGTGAAAAATACCGGTGCCGCGTGTGGATGTCAAGAACGGCTGGCGGAAACCCAACATGCCCCGCGTCGGCGCTAGATATTCGGCGTAGACGGTGCCATCATCGCCATAGCGGATGCTCTGCATCAGTGCACGGCGACGACCCAACATCTCGCTGACGGCGCCGAAGTAATTCTCATGCACTTCCAAAAAGAGTTGTTCCACTGGCTCTAATAGACCACCGTCCGGATCTTGTTTGAAGATAACTTCCGGGCTGCTGACCGAGAATTCGTAGCCTTCACGGCGCATTGTTTCGATCAACACGGCCAGGTGTAATTCACCGCGGCCAGAGACGATCCATTCGCTGGCGATGTCGGTGTCTTGCACACGCAGCGCCACGTTCTTCTCCAACTCTTGCATCAAGCGCGCCCGAATCTGGCGGCTGGTTAGGTATTGACCTTCGCGCCCAGCAAAAGGGCTGTCGTTGACAGCAAAGGTCATCCGCACCGTTGGTTCTTCGATCGTAATCGGTGGCAACGGGCGTGGGTCCGCCGGATCGGCCAGCGTGTCACCGATGCCGATACCTTCAATGCCCGCCACAGCCACGATGTTACCGGCGCTCACTTCCGGCACCGAGGTACGCTGCAAGTCGCGGAAGATGAAAACCTGCGAAACCTTGCCCGGCTTCATCTCGCCCTTGGCTGTAATCTGCATAATCTGTTGGCCAGCGCGAATCATTCCGCTGGAAAGGCGCCCAACGGCAATTTTGCCGACGTAGGTGCTATAGTCCAAGTTGGTGACCAGCATTTGGGTCGGCCCCTGCATGTCGACGACTGGGGGTGGAATGTGGTCGATAATCGTATCGAAAAGCGGCGCCAGATCATCCTCTAGCGTTTCTGGTGTATAACCAGCACGTCCTTCGAGGGCACGCGTATAGACGATCGGGAATTCAGCTTGTTCATCAGTCGCGCCCAGATCAATAAAGAGATCAAATGTGGCATCTACCACATACTCAGGTCGCGCTGCCGGCCGGTCGATTTTGTTAACGACAACGATGGCTTTAAGCCCCTTGCTCAAGGCTTGGCGGAGCACAAAGCGTGTCTGCGGCATGGGGCCTTCCACCGCATCGACCAAGAGTAACACACCATCTACCATGTTGACGACGCGCTCAACTTCGCCGCCAAAGTCGGCATGGCCAGGGGTGTCGACCAGGTTAATCGTCATGCCCTTATAAACGATGCTCGTGTTCTTGGCCAAAATGGTGATCCCACGCTCGCGCTCCAGATCATTGGAGTCTAGCACGCGCTCCTGGACTTGCTGATTGGTGCGAAAAACGTTGGTCTGTTTCAACATCCCATCCACCAATGTCGTCTTGCCGTGATCGACGTGGGCAATGATGGCAATGTTACGAATGTCTGGGCGCGGCGCCATATGGCTAACGGGTTGGGCGGTTGGCTGGCTTTGGCTTGGCATGGATGCTTCGGTTGGGGTCATTTCGAGTACTGGTTGCATAGAATAATTTCTACCTGTGTAATAAACATAAAAATGCCCGGCTAATTGCGCAGCCGAGCCATAGGGCGATTCAATCTCTTGTACATTATGGTCTAGAAAGGGAAATTTTGCAATCTACAGCAGGAACAAAATTGCTTAGCCATTCGATGTGCACTTTGCGGGTCAGCGAAGAAACGGGGGATTGCTCTCCGCTGACCCGCCAATGACCAATCTTTGGTATAGCACCAATCTGTCGGCTGTCACCTGCCTAAAGTTAGTTTTGTCGATTGATTTTGAGTCCAAACTTGGAAAGTTCTTAATACCTTCCACATGCCAGCCAGCGACTGCGCAATCGAGCATGACCGTTTCAGCACCGCTAGCAGGACAAAGGGACAGCGATAGGGTTACCACTGATCTCAGGCAACGGGTTTTCCAATCCTATCCCCCCCACGTGCGCCCGCCCAACCAGAGGCCAATCGGCAGACCAACGCCCAGTCCGCTCGCTTTCGATTTCTACACGAATTATTCATTTCAAGTAGATAGGGAAACAGGGAGATAAGTAGACAGGGAGACAGGTAGACAGGTAAACAGGTAAACAAGGTAGTACACTTGGGCGGAAATAACCATACTATTCTCCGGTGAATCAGTAGTGAATCAGTAGGACAGTGAGACAGTACAAACACTGTTCTACTGTCCTACTGATTCACTGTCTTACTTACGCCCAAGTGTACTAGACAGGTAATACAAACTTGTCTCCCTATTTACCTGTCTCCCTATTTACCTGTCTCCTCTATCTACGCAATAACACCCGCGCGCACAAACGCGCACAACCAATCCACCAGAGCCTCGATATCGGCGATATGCCCCGTTTCGAAAGGCGTGTGCGTATAGCGGGCGGGAAAGGCTACCATAGCGCTGGGAATATCCGCCTTCATCGTCGCCGATCCGTCGCTGCCAAATGACCCGAAGACGCCGTGCTGGATCAGAATGTTGGCTTTGCGTGCACACGCTTCCAACGCCGCCGTCAAGTTATAGTCGTAATGGACCAATGCATCTTTGTGGACCAACAGCGGGCCCGCACCAAGGCGCGTCGGCATCGAGCGGTAGGAAACGCCGGGGATGTCGCCAGCCAACCCGATCTCGACCGCAATCGCAGCGTCGAAGCGTTCGTGGGCGGCCAACCCGAAGGCGCCGATCAGGCCAATTTCTTCTTGCACGGTGCAGGCCAGAGTCAATTGACAGCGCATCTCGGCTGGTGGCACGCGGCGCAACACTTCGGTGAGCACGGCCAGCGGGACACGGTCATCCAGCGCTTTGCCGACGATGTGATCACCAAACTGTTCGGTAGTGGCATCCCAGATCACACGCGTGCCAGGCGTGATGCCGCGCGCCGCCAATTCATGGTGCGACAGCCCCGTATCCACCCAGAAATCATCCCAGGTTAACTCGTGCAACTCGGGCAGGGCAAAGCTGGCCAGATGGCCGGTAACGGCGCCGATCACGCCGGGAATGATGCCGGAACGGGCCAGAACTTTGACGCGCTGACCAATATAAAAGGCATTGCGGTTACCAACGCTGCGCGACCAGCCTTGGCCATTGGCCAGCCATAGAAAGCCACCCGGATCGATGGCGCGCACAAGGTAACAGAGTTCATCGGCGTGGGCTGCCAGCAACAGCTTGGGGCCTTGACCACCACAGCGCGCCAATACGTTGCCGATACGCGTGCGTTCGGTCTGCGCGCCGGCCTCGCGCCAGAGCGTCTCCATGCGGTCCAACACCGCGTGTTCTTGCCCGACTGGCCCAACTAGTTCGGTTAGTTCTTTGATTAGGTCAAACATGATGGCTCGCTTTTTTTCTTGTCGACACGGATGCGGAAAAACACGGATAAAATATCTGATAAAAATATCCGTGTTTTTCCACATCCGTGTTGACAAAGGGTTGTAATTTAGAAGACGATCACCGACCGTAAAGTCTCACCGCGCTCCATGGCTGCAAAGGCTTCATCGGTCTCGTCCAGGCTGATCGTGCGGCTGACAACTTGGTCGAGTTTCAATTGGCCCTGACGATACCATTCGGCCAGGAGCGGGAAGTCACGCGTGGGCAGACAGTCGCCATACCAGGAGACACAGAGGTGGCCGCCGGTATCGAAGAAGCGCTGCAAATCAAGCGTCAGTGTGGGGCCAGGGCCGGGCACGCCGATCAGAACACACGTACCCGCCAGGTCGCGACAGAAGAGCGCCTGTTCCAGCGTTTGCGGTTTGCCCACAGCTTCAAAGGAGAAATTGACGCCATTGCCAC
>JBBRVA010000366.1:0-7824 GCA_038247295.1 Caldilineales bacterium
GCCCCCCGCGCGGCGGCCACCCCCCGGCCAAGCGCGCAACTCAGCCGTCAGAGCCGGAACCCCCAGCTGAGAGCCCCAGCCAGCCGTCCGAGCCGGAACCCCCGGACGAGAGCTCAGGCCAGTCATCTGAGCCGGAACCCCCAGAAACGGAGTATATGCAGTTCAGCGTAGAACCCTTTGCGTTTGTTGGAGAATTAGCAGAGCAGGAAAATACTGAATCATTGGGCCAGGAATGGGAAGACGAATCCAGCCGGCGGCGGTCGACGTCGCGCCGGTCAACTCGGCCACGGGCTGGCACGCGTGGGCGGCGACGTGCCCGTCCCTGGGCTGTGCCGGCTCGCGGCGGGAGCGAATATGTGCGTTGGGTGCAAAGCGCACTCAACCAGATCATGGATCTACGCCTGCCACTGGATGGTGTATTGGGGGCGGCGACGCGCAGCGCCCTGCGTAGTTTTCAGCAGCGCGAGGGGTTGCCCGTGGACGGTATTGTTGGGCCAGATACGGAGCAGGCATTGCTGGTGGCACGCGGCGGTCAAGTCCCGACCAAGCGCCCAGTTCAGGCATCTGAGCCTGAACCCCCAGAAACAGAGGTTGCCGAGCAAGCGTGGGAAGGTTGGGTAGGGGAGGTGGGAAGCAATTACAGTAGTGCGCCATCGTATATTCCCATCAACACGCCAGATAGTCTCACGCTTGTGCCAGGCATTGAAAACACCAGCCAGGCATTCAGACTGAAGGTCATTCGCATCGCACAGAGTCTTGATACCGACCCCAATTTCCTGATGGCCATTATGAGTTTTGAATCAAACGGTTTCAATCCGCAAGCCAGAAATCCACACAGCGGTGCAACCGGGCTGATCCAGTTTATGCCAAAAACGGCGACAAACCTGGGCACAACAACGGATGCCCTGGCCCGCATGACAGCAGAGCAACAACTCGACTATGTGGCGAAATATTTTGCGCCTTACAAGGGGCGGCTTAAAACGCTCGACGATGCCTACATGGCAGTTCTTTGGCCACCGGCCATTGGCCAAGGCAGTAACTATGTGCTGTTTAGCTCACCCTCAACTGCCTATCAACAAAACCAACCCCTTGATGTAAACAAAGATGGCAAGGTTACTGTTGCTGAAGCGACTTCGTTTGTGCGGAAAAAGTTAGGCAGCACTGCTCCCGCTCCTATCAGTTCGCCGACTTCGCCGTTGGGCGGTCCGGTGAATCGAAGTAGCCCTGAGTATATTCGCTGGGTGCAACAGGCGTTGAACAAGCTGATGGGAGTGCAGTTGGCGGTAGATGGCATTAGTGGTCCAATGACTCGGAGCGCGGTTCGCAGCTTTCAACAGAAACATGGACTGTTGGTGGATGGCATCGTCGGGCCGCAAACCGAGGGCGCGCTGATCGCGGCTGGCGCGAGGAATCCACCACAGGGTGCAGATACAGTTCTTGCCCCCTACGTCCCGGGGATCGGTATTCCACCCCAAGGATCACCTGACATCGTCAGCGTGCGTGGCATTCAAGTAGCTCGGAAAATCGCGCCTCAGGTCGAAGCATTGCTCGCTGCCGCCGAAGCGGATGGCGTCAAATTGAGCGGTGGCGGGTATCGCTCAATTGAGCGCCAGATCGAGTTGCGCAAGCAAAATTGTGGAAGCAGCCATTATGATATTTATGAGAAACCGTCTTCTCAATGTAGTCCGCCAACTGCTCCACCTGGACGATCACAACACGAAAAGGGGCTCGCCATCGATTTTACATACAATGGTCAGGGTATCAAAACGCGTAACAATCCGGGGTTTCAGTGGCTAGCCAGTAATGCGGCCAGGTTTGGGCTAAAAAATCTGCCAAGCGAACCGTGGCATTGGTCTGTGGATGGTAGGTAACTCTTTCGCTACATTCTGGACAAACTGTAGAGGCGTTTAGCGAACACCCTGGCAGCGAAGGTATTTGCTAAACACCTCTACGGCAGCTAACCAGGCTTGCACGGATTGAGAAATGATTTTATTGCGGAGTGAGAGGGGAGGGTCACCCATTCATGATCATCGACTGCCACTGCCACGCCGGCCAAGGCGACGGGTTGAGCGGCCCGTGGGACACCGCCGCACCCCTAGAAAAATATCTGCGCCGCGCCACGCAAGCCGGCATTGCGCGCACGGTGCTCTTTGCCGCCTTTCATTCGGACTACGCGCTTGCCAACCGCGCAGTGGCGCGCATTGTGCAGAGCCGACCAGATCGCTTCTACGGCTTTGCCTTTATTCACCCCGTGCATGATCGGGGGCGCGTGGCGGCGTTGGTGCGCGAGGCGGTGGAGCAGTATGGTTTTGTCGGCATCAAGGTGCATCGCCACGATGCGCGCATTACACGCGAGATTTGTGAGGTGGCGGCGACCTATCGGTTGCCCGTGCTGTATGATGTGATGGGCGAGGTCTCGACCGTCGAACTGTTGGCGGTCGAATATCCGCAGGTATCGTTTATCATCCCGCACCTGGGCAGCTTTGCCGATGACTGGCGGGCGCAGCACGCACTGATCGATTACCTGGTGCGCCACCCAAATATCTATAGCGATACATCGGGTGTACGCCGCTTCGATCTTTTAGCAGAAGCGGTGCAACGGGCCGGCGCGCACAAGCTTCTCTTTGGTTCGGATGGGCCGTGGCTGCACCCCGGCGTTGAACTGGCCAAGGTGCAGGCGCTGGATTTGTCGCCAACCGAGCAGAAGCTTGTGCTGGGTGGCACGTTGCTCAAGCTGATTGCGCCCGTGCGGCGGGGCAAACGGTTACCCAATCGGCGCCAAAGTCCGGTGCGGCGTCCAAGCGGGCGGGATGACCGTGTTACAAGCCAGACGGCGGTTGATCCCTGGCTTGACAGTGACAACCTTTTTCATAAATAACTTCACAATTGTCACCCTGTAAGGGTCTGTTTTCGTCTTAGAGAACAGACCCTTACAGGGTGACAGTGCGGTACTTTATTCTTTTACAGACTCTGAAATAACATCGAAAAGCCTCGTCGGACCGCGCATGGCGTCGAGCACGCGCTGGCGTTGTTCGGCGCGCCGCATTTGCAGAGCGCGGTCGGTCACGCCCAAGCGGCGCGCGGCGCGGGGCAAATTGCCCGCTTCCTCCGTCAGCGCAATCCGGATCGCGGCCTCTTCCGCCGCATGACGGATCTCCTTCAGCCCTGCGCCGCCGGCAAAGGCACAATGAACCGCCTGCTCCAGCGCCGGTGTTTGCCAGTCTGCCGGCTCACCAGCGTTGCTAGGCCGCTCGTCGGTGGGAATGTCGCCAATCGTGATCGGTCCCGCCCCGACGTGACGATACATGATGCGGTAGGCTAGACTGCGCAAATCGCGCACGTTGCCGGCATAGGTGCGCGTGAGTAGATACTCCTGCACGGGTTGATCCAGTTCGGGTGGTTCATGGTTGGGATGCAGTTCACTCATGAAATGGCGGGCCAGTGGAATAACGTCCTCGCTCCGTTCGCACAGAGGCGGCAATTTGAAGGTCCAGTTGGCCAGCCGATAGTATAAGTCACTGCGAAAATGGCCTTGGGCTGCCTCCTGCAACAGATCGCGGTTGGTGGCACAAACCAGCCGAAAATCGGTCTCGCGCCACACATTGCTGCCGACCCGCTTATAGGTGTGCTCCTGGATGACGCGCAATAACTGCGCTTGCAATCCCAACGGCAGTTCACCCACTTCATCTAAAAACAAGGTGCCGCCATGCGCCAGCGAAAATGCGCCATCGCGCATGGCCACCGCGCCGGTAAACGCACCGCGTTCATGCCCAAACAGTTCGCTGCCAGAGAGTTCAGGGACGATAGTCGTGCAGTCCGTAATGACCAGGTCATGTTGATTGCGCCTGGCGTCCAGCGTATGGATCAGGCGTGCGACCAGCTCTTTGCCGGTGCCCGTCTCACCTGTAATCAGGACGGCGGAATCGGTGAAACGCGCCACTTCAACCACCTGGCGCAACACAGCAATCCAGGCGCGGCTATTGCCAGACGCCCACATCAAAATCACGTGTGTGGTCCTCGCTCGACGAGCCATCTGAATATTGCCATCGCTCCGCCGTTGACAAGGTCTCTTGTTGCCAGGTCGGGTCGTCGGTCACATCAAGCGTCAGCGCTGGGTTGCTAGCCGCCTCACGTTGCAGCACGGCCTCGAGTTCGGTGGCCGACAATTCTAACAGGTGGCTTGCCAACACCATCTGAGGGGTAGCGATTGTTTGCGTTCGTAACGCAAGTTTTGGCATCATGGGTTGCCTACTTTACTCATCGCGAACTAGGCAGCAAATTGTGGGCATATCGATAGTCAGCTCAGCGCGCCGAAGCAAACGTGCCCAATCTAATCTGGTTTGAGGGAACCGTAGCCGAAGGAGTTGTGGTAAATTCACACAAATCTGCTGTCGGGGTTCCAGCAAATGTGCAAAAGAGCTGCCTGAATGGGAATATGCAATATATTCGCTCATCAGCCGAAAGTGTGAAAACACCATGTTTTGTCAGCCGAAAAAACATGGGTTTGGCCACTTTTCACAGATGAGCCTATGGATTACTGGAAAATCATCTGATTGTCCATAACTAACTCCACTATACCAACCTGGAATTGATTTTACTGGCAATATCTGTAAACAATTGCCTCAAAACGCCTCACCGATGCTAAAAATAAAATCAGATTGATGGCATCAACAAGCTGACGAGTGATTGCTTTATTGGTTTCGGTTGACATCATTTTTTCTCCGCGGTTGTAATCTAATAGTTAAGCATGGTATACTTGATGCTCCACTATAATAGCCGCTTTCAATTTGACAATGTTGCCATTTTTTGCCAGCTGATTTGCCAGTCGCTGCGTATTTTTTGACAGTGTTGCCAGGGTTCTGTAGATACCAGGAGGCACAATGTCCCGATCAGCTTCCGTCAAGCTCGACTTGCTCACCTCGATTACCACCTTTGGCGATCTGCTGTGCTACTTGCGCCAACGCGCCCAACTGACCCAGCGCGACCTCGCCCTGGCGGTGGGCTACAGCATCAGCCAGATCAGCCGCCTGGAACACAATCAACGCCTGCCCGATGAGCTGACGCTATTGGCCGTCTTTGTCCCGGCCCTGGGGTTGGCGCAGGAACCGGCAACGGTAGCGCAGCTTTTGGCGCTGGCGCATCGTGCGCGTGAGGCAACGGCTGCCAGCCCAGCGCCATCCCAGACAAACCATGCAACAGCGCAACCTGACCGTGCTACGCCGCCGACGGCACCGCGGCTGACCAATCTGCCCCATCGGTTGACCAGCTTTGTCGGCCGCGCGGGGGACGTGGTTGCCCTGCAACGACTGGTGAAGGAGAATCGCCTCGTCACGCTGACCGGCGTAGGTGGTGTGGGCAAGAGCAGCCTGGCCTTGGCCGTTGCCGAAACCCTCACTTTTCCCGATGGCGTTTGGTTGCTGGAACTGGCGCCGATCGCGGAGGCTGGACTGGTGGCGCGCTTGCTGGCTGACCTCTTTACGCTACCAGAATTTCCAGAGCGCACACCCCTGGAAGCGGTGATTACCTATCTGCAACCCAAAGAGCTTCTGTTGATTGTCGACAATTGTGAGCATCTCATTGCTACCTGCGCCGAGATCGTCGATCGCTTGTTGCGTGCTGCGGCCAAGCTCCACATTGTGGCGACTAGCCGTGAAGCATTGAATATTGCCGGCGAGCGCGAATGGCCGGTGTTGCCGTTGTCCACGCCGACCCGCGCGGCGACTGATGAGTCTGCTTGGTCGTTGACCGATCTACAACCCTTTGCCGCGACGCAACTCTTTATTGAACGTGCCCAAGCCGTGAAAGCCGATCTACGCTTCACCGATCAAGATGCCCCACTGATCGCCCACCTCTGCTACCAAGTGGATGGCATTCCGCTGGCGCTGGAGTTGGCCGCGGCGCGCTGCAAGAGCTTTACACTACCGGAGATTGTCGCCCGCTTGCAGGATCGCTTTGCCTTGCTCAGCGCGGGACGCCGCACCGCGTTGCTGCGCCATCAGACCTTGCGCGCCACGCTTGATTGGAGCTATGATCTGCTCAGTCCTGCTGAGGCCGCGTTGTTGCGCGGGCTTGCGGTCTTTGTGGGCGGGTGGACGGTCGCGGCGGCGGAACAGGTTGCGGACTCACAGCAGGGTCACCCGTCCACGTTTGACCTGCTGCACCAACTGATCAACAAGTCACTGGTCGTCGTCGATCAACGGTATGAAACGACCCGCTACGGAATGTTGGAGACCATCCGCCAATATGCGCTCGAAAAGTTGGTGGAGCAAGGCGAGGAAGCCACCCTGCGTGAGCAACACGCGACTTACTTTCTGCAACTGGCTGAACAAGCGGAACCGCTCTTCTTGACCGATCAACAACCGACCTGGTATCAACGTCTTATCCTAGAACAGAGTAATTTTCGAGCGGCGCTCCATTGGTGGCACACCCACCACAATTATATCCAGGTCGCCCGATTGGGGGCGGCGTTATGCTTGTTTTGGTTGAGGCATGGCGAGCTTCGCGAGGAAATACCGCAGCTCGAATGGGTGTTAGCCGAAATTGACCACAACAACACAACAACGCCGCCGGCCATACGAGCCAAAGCCTTATATAGTGTTGGCGCCGGTGCTGCCTGGTTTGGTGATTTTGCGCGGGCGCGCAAGCTGTTTGAAGAATGTTTGCAGCTTGAGGAGGGGGCAGATTCTTGGTATGAGCTATACAAGGTGCTGGATGGGCTGGCTGAAATCGTGGAGTGGGAAGGTGATTACCCACGCGCAACTCGCTTGATTGAACGCTCCCTGGCATTGGCACGCGCCCACAATTTTACGAACGGTGTGGCCAATGGGCTGACCGAGTTAGGTGAGTTGGTGCGACTGCAAGGGGATTATCCAAGGGCAATTCAACTCTTACAAGAAAGCCTTGTCCTGTGCAAAGCGGTGGGTACAGTGGTGGACATTGCCGCAGCCCAAGGCTATTTGGGGATCGCGACACGCGAACTTGGCGACTTTCCAGAGGCGCAACGTCTTCAGGAGGAAGCCTTGCAACTTGCAACTACGCTGGAAGACAAGATGCTCATCGCCGGTCTCACGACCGAACTAGGTGTCGTGGCACACCTGATGCAGGACTATGAAAAAGCCCATCGTCATCAACAGCGGGCGCTGACGTTGTTCAACGAATTGGGCTTTCCAGCCTATAGTGCCCTTGCGTTGTCTCGACTTGGCAGTCTAGCGCTTAGGCAAGCAGATTTAGGTGCAGCGTACGCCTACTATACCGAAAGCCTGGCCATTGCGCAGCGCATTGGGAGTAAAAGAAGCCTTGCCGCTGGGTTGGAAGGGCTGGCTGGGATAGCAGCACTCAGGAGTCGCCCAACCCAGGCGGCACAATTATTAGGCGCAGTAGAAACCTTGCGTCAAACAATCCGGATGGCACGTCCGATTGAAGAACGGGAAACTTACGAACGAACAGTCGCAGTTGCTCGCGCCGCCCTCGGTGAAGCCCAGTTTGAGGCGGCTTGCCTTACTGGGCGGACAACCGCGCTGGATGATGTCATGACACTGGCGCTTGGCATGACGACGGGCAACCCAGCGCAGTTGATTGAAAACGAAACTTTGTTTGGTGCTTAGGCATCAAGTGGGCGACAGGCGAGCTGGGCAACCGACTCGCCATCTTCGATCTCACCAGTTTCCACAAACCCCCAATTGCGCCCAATATTCAACGGTGATCGGACGAAGAGTTAGGGTCATAGTCACTGCGTCTCGTTTATTCAAGTGCTGCCCATGGAAAATAGGCAGACTCGATATAAGGCACATCGTGTTCAATATTGTAGCGGTAGCGACTGAGTAA
>JBBRVA010000367.1:0-7815 GCA_038247295.1 Caldilineales bacterium
CGAAATTTGCACAGGTTGAACATAGTCAACATCTCCAGTATAATAGTGATTCTTGGACACATAAGTGAGGATGAGCGAAGAGTATAATGGCAAGCGGTCAGACTGCAAAACAGAGTTGGGCAGGAGATAGCAAACATGGCAAGCCCGCGCATCGCGATTGGATCGATTTTTACCGAATGTAACCAACTGGGCGGCGTGCCCATTGATCTGGGTTGGTTTGAGCGCTATGAACTTCACCGCGGCGATGAGATTCTCACGCTTAACACCGGTGTGGTGGGCGGTATGTTGCATGTGCTGCGCGCACGCCAGGCCACGCCGGTTCCTCTCCTTTATGCCAGCACTTGTCCCGGCGGCTGGTTGACCTGTGACTGTTACACCCAACTCAAGGATGAGTTATTGGCGCGTCTACGCGACGCCTTGCCGATTGATGGCGTATTGCTGCCCTTGCATGGTGCGGCGGCGGCCGAGGATGTTGGCGACCTGGAAGGCGATTTGATCAAGGCCGTGCGCGCGATTGTCGGGCCCACGGTGCCCATTGTGGCAACCCTGGACTTGCACGCCCACGTTACAGCCGATATGGTCCGCTTTGCCGATGCACTGGTCGCCTGGGAAACCTATCCGCACCGTGATGCCTTTAGCACCGGTCTGCGCGGGGCGCAATTGCTGCTCGACACCGTGGCCGGCGTTTGCCAGCCGACGATGGTCATGGCCAAAGTGCCAGCCATCACCGGCGCGATTCACGCTTCTACGGAGGGCGATGATCCTTTTGCCCAACTGATGCGCCAGGCTAAAGCCCACGAAGGGCGGGACGGTGTGCTCTCGGTGAGCGTCTTTCTCGTCCACCCCTATCTAGATCAACCAGCAATGGGCAGCGGTGCATTGGTGATTACCGATAATGATTCAGATAAAGCTGAAGTGTTGGCAACTGAACTGGCCAATGCTTATTGGGCGCGCCGGTTTGAACTAGAACCGACGATGTTTTCACCCGCCGCCGCCATTGCCCAAGGTTTGCACGTCGCCGGCGGACCCGTGCTGCTGATCGAGACGGCTGACTGTGCTGGCGGCGGGGCGGCGGGGGATAGCATTGCCACATTGAAGACATTGCTGGATGCCCACGTTACAGAAACGGCGCTCGTGCCGGTGGTCGATCCAGCGGCGGCCGCCCATTGTCACCAGGCCGGGGTAGGAGCAACGGTGACGCTCAAACTGGGGCATCAGCTCGATCCGCGCTGGGGTGAACCGATCACCGTGACCGGCCGCGTAACGCGTCTGGGCGATGGGCGCTTTCGCTACGCGGGCGGCATTTGGGATGGGATTGAAGGCAACATGGGGCCTAGCGCGGTCTTGAGCATCGGTGCGATCCAGGTGCTGATTACCACCTATGCCACCTACGATTGGATGGACGAGCAGTTTAGCGCCATGGCCATGGACCCGATCGCGGCCAAGTTTATCGTCGCCAAAAATCCGATGAATTATCGCCAGACTTATGGTGCAGCAGCCAAAGCGATCTTTGTGCTTGACACGCCAGGGCCAACACCGGCCACCATTCGCCACGTGGCCTATCAACGTTTGCAGCGGCCCTATTTCCCGCTCGATGCACAGATCGATGGCTTGACGCCGACAATTTTAAAAAGTGCGCAGCTAGCCGGAGCAACAGCGTCTGAGTGACAAACAAAAACTTTTTTACCGCAAAGAACGCAAAGGGTTTCTTGCGTATTTTCTTCGCGCGCTTTGCGTCCTTTGCGGTAAAAAAATTGGCTGTTAGCCGGCTAGAGACAAGTTGATCATGCGCCACTGGCAAGAAAGTGTTAGGCGCAAAACCATATTCATAGGAGAGTTTATGCTTCGTGTAACCAAACAAGCTTTGATTGCCAGCGCAGCCCAGCGCTGGTTGGAAACGTACGCCTACGGCGGCCGTTGGCCCGATACGACATCAACTTTTGAGCCCCAGAAAATTTATATGGCGTTGCAAGCTTTGCCCGCCGATGCCCCAGAAACACAGATTACGGCCATCACCGGCCGTGCCGACTGGACGCAAAATATCTGCGATGAATGCGGCCAGGATCGCGCGGTCACGATCGGGTTGGGGCAGGAGATTCACCACGCCATCGACACCAAATATATCTGCTTGCCCTGTCTGGCGCAAGCCGTGACATTGGCCAAACAACCGAGCTAGCCCTGGGCGCGCCGCCATCCCTGGCGGCCAGTGGTGATAGTTGCCACCAGGGACTTCGGCGTGAGCTCAGTCGAACGATGGCGCGGGTATCCTCTGGGTGCCCAGGCTGAATTGTCACAAGCAACTATATACTCAACTATTCTCGTAAAAATAGCTTTTTCGCCAGTTGCACTCTCCGACCAATCAGTATATGATTGGTTCAGCTTGTGCTCTTCTCCCGATTTATCTATGTCCAAACCTAGGTTTGTTTGTGCCGTAAGACAAAATTGTGATCAAATCAATTGGTTTATCAATTTCAAGTTAAGGAGGAACAGAGATGAACGCCTACCCCAAACTGAGTCGCCGTCAATTCCTGGTGTTAAGCGGCAGTGTGACGGCTACGGCCCTGTTGGCAGCCTGTGCCCCCGCGGCTGCACCGGCTGCCGAAGGCGGTGCCCCTGCCGAGCAGGCCGTCACCAACCTGATCGCCTGGTTTACGGACCGCAGTACGATCAACAAGATGACTGAACAGGAGGCCATTCCCGAATTTGAGACGGCGAACGCAACGATCAAGGTCGAATTGCAGTTCGTGCCAGAGAGCGAACTCCAGCAGAAATTGCTCACCGCCAAGGCGGCCGGCAACGCACCCGATGTCTCGTCGATTGACGAGACCTTTCTCGACACGTTGACCAAACAAGAGGTATTGCTGCCAATTCCCGACGAGATTATCAACGTTACGGAAGAGATGGGCGAGTTAACCGCGTCGCTCTATCGCATTCCGCATGGCTCGGATGACGCCCGTTTCTACGGCTTGCCCAATGGCGTCTTTAGCAGCGCGCTCTATTACAACGTGGGGCTGCTCCAAGAGTTGGGCTACACGCCGGAGGATATTCCCACCACCTGGGCCGACTTCCTGACCTGGGCCAAGGAAGTAACTGTATGGGACGGTGACACCCTGCAAACTGCTGGTATGGCCGTCTATGCCAATGAATATTCGGTGGCCGAAGATTTGCGGATCCAGTACGGCGGCCCGATTGCCGGCAACAATTTCCCCACCAAGGATAGCTTGGCCCAGGCCGATGACATTGGCATCAAGGCGTGGCAGTTCATTATGGACATCTACAATGTCCATCAGCTGGACAGCATTGCCGAGGGCATGGTCTCGCGCGATCGCTTTGGCGCGGGCGGGGCAGTTACCCTCTATCAATGGACCTGGTTCAACGGTTTTATGGATAACCAATACCCCGACATTGAATGGGGTATCATGATTCCGCCTACGGAAACGGGCGAACCGGTCTTTGGCCGCCGTGGGCCAGATGTCGGCTTTACCGTCACTTCGCAGACCGAAGGCAACCTGGATGCGGCCTATACCTTCTATCGCTACTTGATCAGCCCAGCCTATCTGGCCCGCTATTGCAAGCTGCGCGGTATTCAGCCCAGCCTGAAGAGCATGTTTAATGATCCGGAGTTCTCCGCCGAGTCTGGTCCGCACTGGGCGGCGATTGCGGTGAAGAATCAACCCCAAAACAGCGTTGATTTTGGCTTTGCACCGCTCGAGTTGGTCAACATCACCAACCAGATCTTGCCCTCGATTCGCGACGAAGGCGAAGACATCGCCACCGTCTTGAAACGGGCCGAGGACGCTGGCAATGAGTATCTCAAAGCCAACCCACAGTGGAGCATTCTCAGCGGGGCTGACTACGAAGCCAATCCGCAGTGGCTGACGGCGGTAGGGTAATTTAGATATTGGATATTTGGTATTGGGTTCTTTGACAATACCGAATATCCAATACCCATTAACCATTATGTACACAGAATCCTGGTTACCCAAACATATACTGGGCCGCGTGGTACTGCTGCTCTCGCTGATCTTTATCATCGGGCTAATGTGGTGGCCGATTATGGAGATGCTCTATTGGAGCTTCTTCGACAAACGCCCAGGCATTTTTGAATTCACCGCCCTGGCCAATTACCGTAAACTCTTCAGCGACGAGGTCTTCTGGAAGTCGCTGCGCGTCACCTTTAACTTTGCGTTTATGGTCGTGCCGGGCGTCGTCATCCTGGGCCTGTTGTTGGCGCTGGCTGTCAATTCGATTCGCGATCTCACCGTGCGCGGCATCTTTACCGTCTCCTTTTTTACCGCCTATGTGGTGCCGCTGGTTGCGATTGCCTTGGTCTGGCGCTACATTTATCTGCCCGGCAAACAAGGTCTGCTCAACGTGGTCATCGGCTGGTTTGATATCAGCCCCATCCGCTGGCTCACGGTGAGTGAGTGGGCGTTGCGCTCGCTGGCCTTTTTGCGGATCTGGAAAGAGGCCGGCTATGCGATGGTCCTTTTCATGGCCGGCTTGCAGGCGATTCCCGCCATATATTACGAAGCCGCCGAGGTCGATGGCGCGAGCGCATGGCGACGCTTCCGCCATATTACTGTGCCGCTGCTGATGCCGACAATCGCCTTTGTGGTGATCATCACTACTTTGAGTTCATTTCTAGCCTTTACCGAGGTCTATGTCATGACCGCCGAAGCGGGCAGCGGTGTGCGCGGCGGCCCCAACTTTGCCACCAATCTGATGGCCTTTCACATCTTTAACACGGCCATCGCCTACAGCAACGAAGGCTACGGCAGCGCCATGGCCGCCGTCTTTTTCGTGATCATGGTGGCGGTGGGGTATATTCAGTATCGGTTTATCCGCGCGACGTATGAGTATTAGACAAACAGCATGAATAGAATTGACTTACAGGGGCTGACGGAGATCTGTTTGATGCTGTTGCTGTTAATAATGGAGGTGTTTTAGCATGGTTGAAGAGCAGGTGGTAAAAGAGATTATCACTGACAAAATGATCGATGCCGGTAAGCAACTTACCGAAGCGCTTGACGATAATCCCGAAATTACAGTAAGTGCTTCACTATGGTTATACTTCCCAGAGAATAATACATGGAGTTTGATCATTGCTTCTCCGCAGATGCATAAACTCGGACCGCGCCGGGTCTATGAAATTGTTCTGTCTGCACTATTAACTATCTCGGCCAAATTTCCGTTTTTGTCATTGAGTGATATTCGAGTCGTTTCTAGTGATGATCCTTTAATTGAACTTCTGCGTCTGGTGGCACCTACAGGAGAAGAGGTGGCTGGTTTTAGATTTAAGCGAAATACAATTAAAGGCTATTATATTGAGGATTCCTACATTTACCGGGTAAATTGATCAGGATCTCCTACAAAATGTCAGATCCAATTACACCCAACTGGCGCGAGCAGGGTGTGCGCATTGTACGCGGCGACGCGCTGGATACGAACACAGCGCAGACGCCGGGCATGACGCGTGCGGCGGCGATCAACCATGCCACGGCTGGGGCGAACAAACTTTGGGCGGGCACGGTTGTCATTCACCCCGCCGCCAAAACCGGCGCGCATCACCACGGCGCGTTGGAAAGCGTGATCTACGTGGTCAGTGGGCGGGCGCGCATGCGTTGGGGCGAACGCTTAGAATTTGTCGCCGAGGCCGGGCCGGGCGATTTTATCTTTATTCCGCCCTTTGTGCCGCACCAAGAGATCAACGCCTTGCCTGATCAGCCACTCTCCTGCGTGCTCGTACGCAGCGACCAAGCGCCGATTGTGGTCAATTTGGATATTCCCACCGTTGAAACCCCGGAGGCGGTGCCGTGGATTGATTCGTTACATCGGGAGAGGGAGTAGGGGTGTGGAGGGTAGGGGTGTAAGGGAAAATTATTACGCCCTTACCCCTCTCCTCCCCCACACCCTTACTCCCCCACTACGAAGGAATATACGCATGAACAACACGTTACAACTGACCGACGCGCAACGTTGCCAATTCGATGAAGATGGCTTCTTTCTGGTCGAAGATGCGCTGACGCCGGCCGAAATCGAAGAACTGACCACTGTGATCGATGGCATGTACACTCAGGCTTACCGTGAGCGAAATTTGGGGCCGCATGATGCCTTCCAGTGGCGCAATGTGGTGGCGCAGCATCCTGTTTTCCTCAAGCTTATCGACCACCCCAAAATGCTGCCGTTGGTCGTCGATCTGATCGGCTATAATATCCAGATCCGTACCTCACACCTGGATGTACGCCCACCGGTGCCGCCCGAAGTGGCGCAAAAACCGTTAGGGGCAAGCGACAGCTTCTTCCCCTGGCATTCGGACGCACCCAACTTTGGCTGGCCGACGGTCGAGGGGGTGATTCCCTATATGGAGATGAAAATTGGCTACTACCTCACCGATCTGGCCGAGCACAACAGCGGTGCGATCGGTGTCGTGCGCGGCAGCCACAAACGCCCGCAACGGGATGCGCAGGGCAACGTAATTGTTGATCCCAAGGACATTGTCGAAGTCAATGTGCGCCCCGGTACGGCGTTGGTTTGGCGTACGGCGTTGCTGCATTGTGTGACGCCCAACCTGTCTGATCACGCGCGCAAATGTCTCTATTACGGCTATCATCCGCGCTGGATTCGACCGTCCGATTATGATCATCAAGACCCGCCAATTATGGCCGACTGCAACCCGATCCAACGCCAGTTGTTGGGTGAATTGGGCGACGGTTCGCAAAATTACAACGGTGCTGATCCACTGGTGCATCCGGTTTCGCGCTACTGGCGCCCGCAGGATGCAGATATCCCGCTCAAGGCCTGGGCGGAAGCGCAGCGCTAGCATATGCAGTGTCCTTTCTGCCCATCTTCTGTCAAAATTGAGGAAATTGCGCTGGAAAACGAACACTGCCTCTTTCTCCAGCGCGAAGAGCCGGTGCTCGTCGGCTCTGGTATGATTGTGACGCGCCAGCATCGGGAGACCGTCTTCGATCTAACGCCGGCCGAGTGGGAATCCACCTATGAATTGCTGCAGCGGGTCAAAACGATGCTCGATCAGCAGTACCAACCGGATGGTTACAACGTGGGCTGGAATTGTGGCAGTGTGGGCGGGCAGACAGTTTTCCACGTCCATTTACATGTCATCCCGCGCTTTCCCGATGAACCACTGGCGGGCCGCGGTATCCGCTATTGGCTTAAACAGCCAACCAATCGGCGGCCATAAGGAATGATGATCAAGTAAGTTGTAGATTGCGGAGATTGGAGATTAGAGATTACAGGACAACAATCTCCAATCTCTAATCTCTAATCCCAAGCGCAAGATTCCTACTGACAAGGGGGTCCGATGGAAACGACAACGCAAGCAAGCATCCCACAGCGACCACGATCGGCACGCCGCACGATGACCGCCGCGCGCGCCCGCCGGATCACCGGCACGGTGCTGCTCTACATTGTTTTGGCCCTGGGCGCGCTGATCTTTTTCATGCCCTTCTACTGGGTTGTGATCGCTTCGCTAAAGACGCCGGCCGAGTTGCGCGCGATCCCGCCCACCTGGTGGCCGCAGACATTTACCTTGGCCAACTACCCCGAAGTCTGGAGCGGCGAGTTTGCCCGCTACTTTCTCAACTCCTTTATCTATTCTGGCGGCACCACGCTGATCGTCGTCTTTACCAGTAGCTTGATTGGCTACGTGATTGTTAAAGATGCTTCGCGCTTGGGCAACCTGATCTTCTGGTTCCTGCTCGCTGCCTCAATGGTGCCGTTTGTCACCTACCTGTTGCCGCTGTTCAATATTTTGCTGCGCATCCAACAATGGAGCGGCATCCCCATGATCAA
>JBBRVA010000368.1:0-7797 GCA_038247295.1 Caldilineales bacterium
ATCGAGATAGGCCACATAGAAACGCAGATCACGCTCCATTGGTTTCAATGCCTGCCAGGTGAGGTTGACAATTAGTTCACCGTGGCTATCGGTGGTCACCTGATAGTCGAGCAGGCGCAGGCTGTCGCCAAAGTCGATGGCCCGGGGTACGGCAGGCGTATAGTCCGGTTTGCGCCAGGCTGTGTAAAAGGAGGGTGGCATTGTCTGTGTTACGATGCCTTTACGCAAAAGTAGATAGCCATCATCGGCGGCCGCCACACCAAAGCCATTCGCCAACAATTGCTCAACCGTCTGGCGCGTGTCGTTCGGATGCTGCGGCCAGGCCGGCCCCGTAACATCAACGAATACGGTGTCGGCGTCCTCAATGCGCGGGAAGATATAAACTGTCTCACGACCACTCACGTGTGGATTAAGCCGATCCTGTGCGCTCACCTTCGCATCCGGCGCAATCTGGGCGATGATGGTGGCTGCGCGGCGGTGATGTTCATTCACGGTGAAAGGCTGATAATTGCCACTGCCGGGCAGATAGCCATATTGGCGCTGGGCAAAGAGCGCACAGCCCCCAATTACAAGGGCTAACAAAAGATGAGTATAGCGTAGGTTACGGGCCGAGTGTTTTTTTATTCGTGCAGAGAAGGCAAGAACACGCATCGTACCCTGCACCGCCGCCATCAGCACAAATGGTGCAATCGGTGCGGCATAGATCAACTCATTCACCTGGTGCATGGGTGGCGAATCGGCCAGCAGATTGATGCCAAGTGAAGGCAGAGCCAGAAGAAGAATCTCCGGTGCTAGCAGGGCCATAAATCCGACTGGCAGCAAGAGCAAACTTAGATAGCGTAAGGTACTGGCGGCCTGTAATTGCGCCAACACAGTGCTTGGTTCAGTCAACAAAGTGAGGACGATTTGCAGCGGTGTTTCGCCCAGGTATTGATAACGGCCCCAGTGGATGTTGCCGTCGGCAAAGGTATTTTGGATCACCAGTACCGCCAACAGCGCCCAACTGAGGGCCAGCACCATCGTGATCGCACCCAAACGGCGCCGGTGCAAGACCACAAATGCGTAGAGACCGATCATAAAGATCAGCAGCGCAATCTCTTCCTTGCAGGCGGCGGCGAGCAGCGCAAAGAGGGTGTACCAACGGGGACGATCGGTAACCAAAAAGAAAAAGGCCGCCATGATAAAGGTCGGCGCCAGGGTGAGCGGATGAAATTCTAGCCAGTTGGCGGCTTGCATGGTGGGGTTCAGCAGAAAGGCCACGCCAAAGAGCAGCGCCAGCCATTCATTTTTTAGCTTGTGGCGGGCCAGGCCAAAAAGGGGTAAGGCCCCCAACGCCACGACTACAGCCTGCAAAACCAGTAAGGTCTCTGGCCCGCTGTAAATCCAATAAAGCCAGGAAATGGGGACGAGGATCGGTTCGACGTGCAAACTCAGCCGGTTGACGGTGCCGGGCTGATTGGTCAGATGAAACCAATTGCCCTGCGCCGTGTTCCAGACGGCCTGGTCCATATTGCCCAAGTCCAGCGCCCGCGCCTCAAACGCAGCATAGCGCACGAGCGTCAAATAGCTGAAATAGGTGGCATAGGCCAGAACTGCTATTGCCAGTAAGATAGAGGAAAGCGCAGGGCGATCGATCGTCTTTGCGTTAAAGCTTTTTGCCATTAAGCCGTTTTGGGCAGCGCCATGCGGCCCGGCTGCGTGGTTGGATAGGCGGCTTCGCGTTGACTGCCGATTAGTGGAATTGTGCCCATGACGGGCACACCAAGCGCCCGCTCGATCGCCAGGGGTGTGCGTAGCAGATCTGCTTCCAACCAAGTGAGCATCAGTACAATCCCAATCCCCAGCAGTAGACCCAGAACGGCCCCAGCAATCGCGTTGATCAGCGGTTTGGGTTGCAGTTGCTCGTAGCTGATATCGCGGCTGCGAATCTTGACTTCGATGCGGTCGCGCTTGTCTTGCTGGGCATAATAGGCCGTTCGCTCTTGGACAAAGCCATCGGCCAGGGTCAACGCCATGTTTTTGGCCACTTCGCCATCGCGGTCGCGCGCTTCAATCTTGATCGTAAAGGTGCTGCTATCTGGCACTACCTGGACCTGGCTCAAAAACGCGTACCGATCCATGTCCAATTGGGCGCGTTCAATCGCCTGTTGGGCGTTCTCGGGTGTGCGCATATTCTCGGCGAAGTTACGCAGCAGATCTTTGGCGGTGGCGCCCAGGCCAAAGTCCGCCCGCGCCGGCACCGTGCTCACGTAGACCGTGGCGCGGTAGAGTTCATCTTGAAAATAGCTGACACCATACGCGGCAGCCGCCGCCAACAAGATAGCCGCCACGATGATCCAGCCGCGTTGGCGTAGGATGCGAATATATTCTTGAATTGTCATGTCGTTACCTTGCTTATATTAACCATATCTATGCAAACTGCAACATGCATGTAAACCTATGCAAAGACCGGAGTAGTTTGTTTTGTGAAGATCAGATTGGCCAGTGGGAACGCCGAGAGTTCAAGCCTGGATAAATCAATAAATTTACTAGCATCCTCAATCTCCATGCCCACAACTTGGTTATTCTCATCAAAATCGAGAACAATGTTAGGCGCTACCTCTTCAGATTCAACACTTACTTTATCAACAAACTGAATATAGAGCATATCTGTGGCTTCGTAGTACCGAAAGACCATAATCGTTCCCCCTTACTAACATCCCTCTGAACCCTTCTGAACCTAAATTAACGGCAAGGGTAACAGAGCCGAGTTACAATCAATTCTGTTTCAAACTTCAAAACCCCGGTCTGGAAATGCATTATGCACTGTTTCGCCGTCGGGTTCTGTAACAACGCGAAGATATTTGCCTAGCTCTGCAATAAATCCCCAGTACCGGATACGTCCATTTTCTTGTATCTCAGTACGAATCGGGTTGCTAAGAACTTGTTTAATCCATTCTTGCCTAAGATAGGGCCGGCGCATCATAACACTGTTTGTAAAGTAATCTGTTTACTTTAACATGTATGCTCGTACTCTATTTGTGTTTCGGAATTTGCCCTAACACCGGCAAACCTAACGCCACCAATTCTTTATCATCGCGCACCGATGTGTCAAGATAGTCGAGCAAAAAGATCAATCCAACGCCAACGGCCAGCGCCAATAGCACCCGCAGCGGCAGATCTAACTGTTGGCGCAAGCTCGGCCCAACCGTAGAAATGCTCGGACCGTCGATCAACGTGATGCCGGCGCCACCCGTGCCCAATTGCTGGAAATAGACCGTCGCGTTCTCGCTCAGTTCGGCCGCCGCCGCATCGACAATCGCGGCCAACTGGTCTTGATTGGGCCAGCTAAAGCTTAAGGTGATAATGCGATGCTGCTCACCTGTAGCCGCGCTGCCCTGGATCATCCCCGCTGGTACGGTGATCGATTGTTGCGCCAATCGTTGGCTCACATTCTGGGCAAAAAGTCCGCTGCGCACAACTTCGGTAAAGTCATCGACCAGATATTCACTGGTCAACCAAGCATAATAACGCGGATCGTAAGCTGTATCCGCCGCGTCGCCGGCCGGCATTACCCCAACGATCATGCGCAACGAGGCGGCATAACTCACTGGTTGCGGCTGCCAGGGTTGCAATTGGATCGCGCTAAAAATACCGACCAAAGCGGCCAAAACCAGCGGGATCCACCAACGACGACGGAGAATAGTCCAGTATTCGCGTAATTCCATGGTAGCAGTCAAAAGTTAAGAACACTAGTCAAAAGTCAAGAAGTCAATGATGGCATCTGTTGCGCGTCATGCAATTGACAAAGAGCGGTTGGCGAGTACTTGGTTTAGATAAGCCAATAAATTTTGACGAAAATTCTTTACACTGAATTTTTCGGCCTGAGTGCGACAAGCAGCCGAATGATAGTGATCGGCGTCAAAGTGTTCGATCACGGTGGCCAGGCTTTGCCAGCTTTGTTCGGCAAATAATTCACCTGTGACGCCAGGGACAACGGTATCGAGCGCACCGCCCCCGCCAAACGCAATCACGGGGCGGCCGGCGCTCATCGCTTCCACCGGGGCGATGCCAAAATCTTCCAGACCTGGAAAGATAAACGCCTTACAACTGCGCAAAAGTTCCCGAATGCGTGCGCGGCTCTGACGGCCGAGCAGGGTAACATTCGGTGTAGCACTAGCTTGCAACGCGGCCAGATCGCGTCCTTCGCCTACAACGACCAACTTAGCATGCGGCAAATGGGCAAATACCTGCACCGCCAGATCGATGCGCTTATAGGGAATCAGACGGCTAACGATCAGAAAATAATCGCCAATCGACGTCAATGGATCCGGTGTGAAATAGTTTGTATCCACTGGCGGATGAATCACGACACTCTCGCGCCCATAAATAGCCTGAATCCGCTGCTGCACGGTGCTACTGATCGCCACAAAGTGATCGACCCGCTGTGCCGCGGCCCAGTCCCACCGTCGCAGCCACGCCAACACCGGCTGGAGCGCCACGTGCAACGCGCCCCCGATCTGTTCGCGTTCGCGGTACTGCTCGTACAGCCACAAAAAGCGTGTCGGCGTGAGACAGTAGCAGACGTGTAGCGCATTTTGGCCCGTGCGGCTGCGCGTTTGCACACCATGACAAAAGCCGCTTTTATTACTCAACACCAGATCGTAGCCACTGAGATCCGTGCGAGCAAAAGCCAGCGGGTAGAGCGGCAGATAGCGCTGGTGATGGGTCGTCACACCGGGTAGTTGTTGCATAAAACTGGTACGGATCGGCCACTGACGGTAGGCTGCCGGCATCTGCTCTGGCGCATACATGCTGGTATAGAGCGGTGCGCCAGGAAAGAGATCCACCAACTCTTCCAACACATTCTCGGCGCCGCCCAGTTGGTTCAGCCAATCATGGACCAGCGCAATACGAGCCTCTTTCAAATTTACACAACCTCTACTTGGTAGTTATTAATGAACAGTTCATGCTTCACCGGTTACGGCAGTTCATTGTACCGTAGGAAAAGAAGTGGACCAAATCAGTCGGGGGGAACACTTGTAAACCGCTTACAAACGGGATGGCAACCACGGCAAAACATCTTCGCTCTATGCTCATAGATAAGAAAACCGTCCTGTTTGATCTCATTACGCGTTACGTTTCACCTTTTACGGAGCAACTATGTACGCCTTCGACATGACAGCCGAACAAAAAATGTTGGTGGAAACGGTCCATCGTTTTGCCGAGCAAAAAATCCGCCCGCTCTACCGCCAAGCCGAAGAGGAAAAAACAATTCCCGAACCGCTGCTACGCAATGGCTGGGAATTAGGGTTGTTGCCCGGCAGCATCGAGGCCGAATATGGCGGCTTTGGCGAATATTCGGCGCTGACCAGTGCGCTCTATCTGGAGGAGTTAGGCTGGGGTGATGTGGGCATCAGCCTGCACCTCTTGACGCCCAATCTCTTTGCCATCCCGATTGCCCTCTTTGGCACACGCGAGCAAAAACAAACGTATCTGGCCGCTTTTTGTGCGGAAAAATTCCCGCACGCAACCGCCGCCATCACCGAGCCGGTGATTCAGTTTGACCCGGCGGACCTAACGACAGTGGCCGAAAAAACCGGCGAGAGTTATGTGATCAACGGTAAAAAGACCTTTGTCCCGCTGGCGCCGAGTGCAGAGCTTTTCCTCGTCTATGCGCGCGAGAATGGCACAACGCAAGCCTTTATTGTGCCCAGCGACACACCCGGTATCCAGATTGGTGAACGAGTGATGATGATGGGCGTGCATGCGCTGGCAACCTACCCGGTCCAATTCAACAACGTCACTGTCCCCGTGCAGAATCGGCTGGGTGGCCTAAAAGGCATCCGCCTAAATCGACTGCTGACGGTAAGCCGGATCGGGTTAGCGGCATTGGCGGTGGGTCAGGCGCGGGCGGCGTACGAATATGCCTTGCATTATGCCAAAGAGCGCGTGGCCTTTGGCGAACCAATTGCCCAGCGTCAAAGCATCGCCTTTATGCTCGCCAATATGCGCATCGAGATCGAAGCGGCGCGCCTGATGGTTTGGGAAGCGGCTTACAAGCTCGATAACCGGGAAGATGCAACCAAAACCGCGGTGCTGGCGAAACAGTATGCCGACAAAATGGTGCTGGAAACGACCGATAGTGCGGTCCAAGTACTCGGTGGCCACGGCTACGTGCGCGAGCATCCCGTCGAACTCTGGCTGCGCAACGGGCGTGGCTTTGTGGCGTGGGACGGATTGGTGATGGCGTAAAAACGGTAGACAGTAGTCGGTAGCCGGTAGTAAACAGCAAGAGCATAACAGCCGGCTACCGACTACTGTCTACCGTCTACCCATAAAAGATTTCTGGAGCAACCTCTATGGCAATTGAATTCAAAACCCCCGATGTGATTGAAAAACAGTTGCAGCCGGTGCGGACGGTGGCGGAAAATGTAATGCGGCCGGAAAGTCGCCAACTAGATGATCTGGAACATGCCCGGCCAGTAAAATTTGTGCATATGATGTGGCCACAGATGCGCCAGATGGAATTGGCCAATTTGGAAGCAGGTCTGGCACGGGCGCACAAAACCACCAATGGTGACAGCGGACCCACAAACGGCGCTCCAGCCAAGGCCAGCATCGCCAATTTGAGCTTGGTCCATATGATCGAGATGCTCAGTTGGGGGGATGCGGGGGTCTACCTCTGTATTCCCGGCAGTGCGCTGGGCGGGGCTGCGATCAACGCGGTGGGCACGCCCGAACAGTTGGAGCGCTTTTTACGCCGCTTTACGGAAGGCGAACCCAAGTGGGGCGCGATGGCGATGACTGAACCACAGGCTGGTTCAGACACGAGCAACATCCAAACCACGGCAACTTTCGACGCGCAAACCAATGAGTGGGTGCTCAATGGGCAAAAGATCTTTTGCACCAGCGGCAAATTGGCGCTCGAAGAATCCGATGGTCTGGTGGTCGTCTGGGCCACGGTGGATAAACAGGCTGGCCGCGCCGGCATGAAACCCTTTGTCGTCGAGGCAGGTACACCAGGGGCCATGATCGCCAAAGTGGAGGAAAAGCTGGGCATCCGCGCCAGCGACACAGCGGCCATCATCCTCGACAATTGCCGTGTGCCAGCGGAAAATTTACTGGGCGACGCCGAGGTCAAGACCGGCCAGGGCAACAAGGGCTTCAAAGGCGCAATGAAGACTTTTGACGCCACGCGCCCGATTGTGGCGGCCAGTGCGATTGGCATTGGTCGCGCCGCTTTCGAGTATGCACGCGATATCCTGGCCAAACAGGGGGTGCGCATGGAATACGACAAGCCGCGCTGGAAATTGTCCACCGTGCAGGCCGATCTGTTGGAAATGGAGGCACAACTGCACGCGGCCTGGCTGTTGACGCTGAAAGCTACCGCGATGTTGGACGCCAAACAGGAGAATCAACTGGAATCTTCGATGTGCAAAGTGAAGGCCGGCAAGGCTGTCACCTGGGTGACCCAGAAGGCGGTAGAATTGCTCGGACCACTGGGCTATAGCACAGAATTACTGGTGGAAAAGTGGATGCGCGACGCCAAAATCAACGACATCTACGAAGGCACCGGACAGATCAATACGCTAATTGTCGCGCGTACAATCTTGGGCTATACACGCACGGAACTAAAGTAGTCATGCATGTTGCGCAGGTCATTCGGGTACCCATTGGACACCCGAATGACCTGCGCTAGCCAAAGTCTATTTCTTCATTCAGATCATTTTGCGTGGTCACCCTTGACAGTGGCACTGGCGCGTTGCCCATCAACGCAGCCAAGAGCGTCAGCGTCAAGCGCTTTGTCTCCAACTG
>JBBRVA010000369.1:0-7787 GCA_038247295.1 Caldilineales bacterium
ACAATCGCGTTGAAGGCGTCGATGCCGTACATGCCCAGGTTGCTGATCGTAAACGTACCCTGGCTCAAGTCATCTGGTTTCAGCTTGCCGGCCTGTGCTTGCGTCACAACTTCGTTGCGACGGGTGGCGATCTCGCTTAGCCCTAGACGATCGGCATTGTGGACGACGGGCACCAATAAACCCTCGTCTACCGCCACGGCCAGCCCAACATTGATCGCCTGATTCATGACAATCTGCTCGTTGATCCAACTGGCGTTGAGGCGGGGGTGTTTGCGCAAGGTGGCCGCCACCAGTTTGACCAACAGATCGGTATAGGTAATCTTGGCCTTTGCGCGAATTTGCACACGCTCGCGCCAGCGCACCAATTCAGTGGCATTTGCTTCACGTTCCAGGTAGAAATGCGGCACGGTGGTCCAGCTTTGCTGCAAGCGCTGGGCCATAATCCGCCAAGGCCGGCTCATGGGTATAACTTCACCCACACTATCTTGCGCAGCCGTGGGTTCGGGCGCCAACACCGGCGTTACTTCGGTGCGTTGGGACAGCGTAGACGTGATATCAACTTGGATGCGTGGCTGCGCCGCTAACACATCGGCCGCCAAAATCGCCCCCTCTGGGCCACTGCCGTTAACGGTGGCCAGATCCACGTTCTGTTCCTGCGCCAGGCGTCTTGCCTTGGGCGAAGCCAGAACGCGACCCGACGCAACCGGCTGGGCTTTAGGCGCCTGTGCATCGAGATAGGCAAGCACATCTTCTTTTTGAATTTTGCCGCTGCTGCCAACTTTAACGAGGCCCAGATCAACCTTGTGTTCCGCGGCTAACCGCATCGCGACCGGCGTGGCCGCCACAACAGTACTGCTCGGCGGTGCGGTTGGTGCTACCGGTGGTGGTGGGCTGGCCGGCTGAACGATGGGTGCAGGCGCAGCATTCTTACTCGCCGCCACTTCTTCCGGTGACTGAATCAGGGCGATCGCTTGGCCCACTGGCACTTCGTCGCCGATTTTGGCGGTAACATTCGTCAAAATTCCCGACGCATTCGCCTCGATCTCGACATCAGTCTTGTCGGTCGCCACCGTCATCAACGGTTCACCTTTGACCACCGTGTCACCCGCTTGTTTTAGCCACGCTAGCAGTGTACCGGTCTCTTGCGCCATGCCCAGTGCCGGCATGATCACTTCTTTTGCCATAGAACACTCCTTAACAACTAATAAGTAATCGGTAATAAGTAATTGTTAATGAAGGCAGGCTGCGTTGTTTCCACAACCAAATTAATCATTACTTATTACTTGTTACTTATTAAATATTCTTTAGTTTTTGTTACACAGTGCTTTCGCCATCTCGACCACACCTTGCGCGGTCGGCACGGTCAGATCTTCCAGGACCGGTGAAAAAGGGACGGGCACGTCCATCGCGCCCATGCGCTTGACCGGAGCATCCAAATAGTAGAAGGCGCCATCGGCAATTACAGAAGCAAGCTCGGCGGTGACGCCATAGCCCTGATAGCCCTCATCGATCACAATTGCACGGCTGGTCTTCTTCGCAGAGTCAACCAGGGCTTGGCGGTCGAGTGGCACCATCGTGCGTGGATCAACCACCTCGGCGCTGATGCCAAGCCCGGCCAGCACCTCAGCCGCCTCCAGTGCGACCTGCACCATGCTGCTGGTGGCAACCAGGGTGATGTCGCTGCCGCTGCGTTTGATATCGGCGACGCCAAAGGGAATGGTATATTCGCCCTCTGGGACGGGACCTTTGGTCTGGTAGAGCATCTTATCTTCAAAAATGGCAACCGGATTATCGTCGCGGATCGCCGTTTTCATCAAGCCTTTGGCATCATAGGGGGTGGAAGGGATGACCACCTTCAAGCCGGGGATGTGGCTGAACCAGGCGTGCAGCGATTGCGAATGTTGTGCCGCCGAACGGCGCGACGCGCCCAACGTTGTGCGCAACACCATCGGCACCTTGAGCTTGCCGCCCGACATGTAATGGGTCTTGGCCGCCTGGTTGACCATCTGGTCCATTGTCAGCGTGATAAAATCACCAAACATAATATCCACGATCGGGCGCATCCCGGTGATCGCCGCGCCAACGCCCAACCCGGTGATGCCCGCTTCGGAGATGGGTGAATCAATCACCCGCTGCGGACCAAATTCTTCCACCAGGCCGACCAGCACTTTAAAGACCGTGCCAGCTTCGGCCACATCTTCGCCAATCACAAAGACAAGTTTGTCGCGCCGCATCTCCTCGGCAATCGCCTCACGGATCGCTTCGGCAAAGGTGATGATGCGGACATTGGGTGGGGCTTCAGGCGTAGACATGTTGGGTTACCTCTTCGAGTTGGGGATAGGGCGCGTTGAGCGCGAATTCGACCGCCGCCGTCACTGCGGCCTGCACATCCTGTTCAATTTGGGCAAAGAGCGACGTTTCCGCCAAGCCGGCCGCCGTCATCCAGGCGACGAGATTCTTCAGCGGGTCGCGTTCACTTTTCCAATACGTCTCTTCTTCTTTCGAGCGGTAATATTCGCGGTTGACATCGCCCACATGGTGGCCTAGAAAGCGATAAGTTTGGCAGAGCAAAAAGGCTGGCCCTTCGCCTGCCCGCGCGCGCGCAACCAAGCGTTGCATGGTGGCGTAGACCGCACGCACATCTTGGCCATCCACTTCTTGGCTGTGAATGCCAAAGGCTTCGGCACGCGCCTTCAGGCTACCGGCAGCCGTTTCGCGGTTGTGGGTATATTCGTTGTACTGATTGTTTTCGCAGACGTAGATCACCGGATATTGCCAAAGCTGCGCCATGTTCATCGTTTCGTAGAGTAGACCCTGGCCCAGCGCGCCGTCGCCAAAGAAGCAGATCGAAACTTGATCCGTGCCGCGCATCTTAATTGACATGCCGGCGCCGGTGGCAATCCCCGCGCTGCCGCCGACGATCGCGTTGGCGCCCAGGTTGCCCGTATCTTGGTCGGCAATGTGCATCGAGCCGCCTTTGCCGCGGCAATAGCCAGCTTCTTTGCCCAGCAGTTCAGCGAACATGCGGTCCAACGACGCCCCCTTCGCCACACAGTGACCGTGACCACGGTGCGTGCTGGTAATGTAATCGTCCTTGCGCAGCGTCTCACAGACGCCCACCGCCACCGCCTCCTCGCCAATGTAGAGATGGGTTAACCCCGGCATTTTACGGCTGAGATAGAGTTCGTTGGCGTTCTCTTCAAAGGCGCGAATCTTGCACATTTGCTCGTACATATGGAGCCACTGTTCGCGGTCCACGCTGCTGTAGTCGAATTCGTTGGCTAAAGTAGATTGTGTCATAGGTTTTTTGAATATTTTTGAATAAATGAGTGAATACTTGGTTGATTGGTTAGTTATTCTCGTATATTACCACTGATTGGGATTGGCGTAAACGCGCGTAAATTGGTCACAGCAGCGGCTGCGTAAAATTTGGGTGTAGCGGCTTTGTTTAGAGAAAGGGGTGGCAAGCTTTTAGGAAATGAAAGGCTACAAAAACCGGTACACAGAGAGCACAGAGGTTGCATAGAGAGCACAGAGAAAAAACAGATAAACTTTCGCAGATGCAAAAATTAGGTTTTAGTACTCTGTGTTCTCTGTGTCTTCTCTGTGCTCTCTGTGTACCGGTTTTTAAAGCGTCCGTGTAACGTCGTTAATCACTTTGCGCGATATTTTTCGTCTAACTGGTCGATCTTCGCCACTTTCGGCGCCGAGCGTCCGCCTTGAAATTCGCTTTCCAACCAGATATCAACGTACTTTAGCGCCACGGCTGGCGCGGTAACCAGGCTACCAAAGGTGATGATCTGGGCGTTGTTGCTGGCCACGGCACGTTCTGCCGTATACGGGTCATTGACACAAACGGCGCGTACGCCCGGTACCTTATTGGCCACAATCGCCATCCCTGCGCCTGTTCCGCAGACGAGGATACCGCGCGCATAGTCGCCAGCGCGCACGGTCGCGGCCAGGCTCGCCCCCACATCTGGGTAGTCGACCGGGTCTTGATTCGTCACGCCCATATCGTCGACCTGGTAGCCCCGTTCGCGCAAATGATCACGGATAATATCTTTCAACGGCAGCCCGAAATGATCCGCGCCCACGACAAGCTTAACACTTTTGTCTAACATAATTTTCTCCAATTTCATTCAAAGCTATAAAATTTTTGCGCCTTTGCCACTTTGCGTCTTTGCGTTAGGCCGTTACGCGTCCGCAAAAAACGCATTCCATGGCATGTCCACCGGCGCATCGTGGCAGACAATCTCGATCATGGTGCGCAAAAGGGGCAGGCGTGCACCATCCAATCGGCCGGCGGCCACCATCGTTTGCACCGTGGACCCAATCGCCAGCGCCAGTTCGGCACCCTCAATCGTGTCGTCTGGCATATGCTGGGCTTTGGCGGCCGAGTATGCGAGCCCCAGCCCGAGCCAGCGTCCCATGCGACTGTTGCGCCCCCCTTGACAAGTGACATAAAGATCACCCGCGCCGGGCAGGGTGAAAACGCTTTGCGGGCGGCCGCCCATCTGCTCGACCAAATAAGCGGTCTCGTACAAGCCTTGGGCAAAGATCGCGGCGGCTGTGTTATGCATAGCGGACGCGTTCGCTGTTGTGCCCTCCTTTTCCAACAGCCCGATCACCAAGCCGACGGCCAACGCGTAGATATTCTTGAGCGCAACACACACTTCCACCCCGATCAGGTCCGTATGGGTCCAGACGTGATAATAATCTGTACGTAACAAATTAGCTAGTTTATCCAACAGGGCGCGATCGCTGCCGCTGACAACGACACAGGTGTGACGGCGCACAGCCAACTCGCCCGCAATTGAAGGTCCGCCCACCGCGGCCAGTTGGACAGTGTCGCGCAGATGCTTGGGCAACCCCGCGCGCAACACGTGCGGCAAAATCTGAAGTTGCTGCTGATCGCCGGCCAACCCTTTGGTGAGAAAGAGAATAGGCAAGCCGGCAGGCAACACCGGCCCCAACCGTTCGGCCGCCCAATCAACGCCTAACGAGTTGACGCCCATTACGACCAGCTCGGCGCCCACCATCGCCTCACCTAGCCGATCGTAGGTGAAAGGCTGGACGCGATCCGGCACGCGCACCCGCAGGCGGGGATGGGTGTGCGCATCATGAATTTCTTCGATAATATCACCATCCAAATGCGTGCCAACCAGATGTACAGTGTGGCCATTATCCGCCAGCGGCACACTAAACGCGGTGCCCATGACACCTGCGCCGAGAATAACAATTCGGGCCATTGTGTTTCCTTTTTTGTCTCTGGCAAAATGTAGGTGCGGTTTTTAACCGTACGATCTGGGGTAGACCACCAATATGCGGTTAAAAACCGCACCTACTTCCCTACCCATGTGTCAACACCGTCAAGCGGTTGCTCAACGCCTGCAAGGTCGGGAAGAGCGGCTTATAGACTTCTTGATAAAGCGGTTCGTAGATCGCCTGTGTGGTCGGGTCTGGTGTGAAGCGCTCCGCCGTACTCGTCATAGCATCGGCAGCAGCCTGGATATCGCTGTACCAACCCACGGCTGCGGCGGCCAGGATCGCCGCGCCCAGGCAAGTTGCTTCGCTCGTAGTCGAGCGCACCACGGGTACACCGGTGACATCGGCGATAATTTGCAACCAAAGATCGCTGCGGCTGCCACCACCCATCACTACATATTCGCTAAACCGCTGCCCCAAGGCACTCATCATGCCGTCGCCCACCAAGCGCTGTTCGTAGGCGATGCCTTCTAGCAGGGCGCGATAAAAGTGCTCGCGACCGTGCGCCCCGGTCCAGCCAATCGTAATGCCAGACGCGGTTGGGTCCCAATACGGATTCATGACATTGTTCCAGTAGGGCACCAGCATCAAGCCGAGCGCGCCGGGCGGAACTTGGGCGGCGGCTTCGCTCAACAATGTTTCGGCACTTTTGTGCGGGACGGCATGGCGCAAATCGGCGGCAAATTTTTCGACAAACCAGCTCACCGTAAAAACGCCACCGCGCAGTAACGTTTCTAGAAAATAGGCCCCCGGCAACGGTGCGTTTAATGTGCGAAAAGCGCGATCCGCCATATACTGTGGCGTGAAGGCACCGCTGGCAACAGCCGTGCCTAAATTTAAATAGGCTCGGCCAGCGCTGGTGACATTTGCGCCTAACCCAGCACATTGACCATCCCCCGCGCCAGCGATGACTGGTAGCCCAACGGTCAACCCGGTCGCCGCCGCAGCCAGCGCGTGGATCGAACCAATCACAGTGCCCGGTGCTACACAGTCAACGAATTGATCGAGCCGCAAGCCGAGTTCGCCAATCAAATCGCCAGCCCAACATTGATTCGTCATATCGAGCAGCCCCATTGGATCGGCACAGGCGGTGCTGGTGCGCAAGGCGCCCGTGAGGTGATAGACCAGAAAGGCATGCACATCAAGCAGCTTGTAGGCGCCGGTAATGACCTCTGGTTCATGTTCAAGCAGCCAGGCAATTTTTGGTAATGAGGGTGTCATGGCGGGCGGCTTACCGGTAAGTTGGTGCAGAGCATCCACCCCAAAGCGCCTTGCCAACGTTTGCACCTGGGTACGACAGCGTTCATCCGACCAAAGAATGGCATTGCGCAGCGGACGACCTGCCTGATCAACCGGGACAAAACTTTCCCGCTGATGAGTGATGCCCAGCGCTTCTACCTGTTGCACATCGATCTGCGCACTGCACTGGCGGATGGCCACACAAGCCGCATCCCACCACTGATCGGCATCTTGCTCATGCCAGGTTGGCTGCGGGTGGAGCAGCGGGTAAGCCGCCCGCCCTTCGGCCACAGCGCGCCCAGTTTTATCCCAGGCAATCGCCTTGGTGGCGGTGGTGCTGCTATCGATGCTGATGACGAGTTTGGTTGGCATAGGGAGTGGTAATTAGTAATTAGTAATTGGTAAGTGTAACCCACGATCAGCACAATCACTACTTACCAATTACCGATTACGGGCTTTATAACGCCGTATACCCGCCGTCGATCGAGATCACTTCACCGGTGATCAAGTCTGAGGCGGGGGCGGCTAAAAAGAGGACAAGGTCGGCTACTTCGACGGGCTGACCAAAACGGCGCAGCGGTATCTTGGCCAACATTGGTTCGCTCTTGGTCGGATCGCCCCAGATCTGGATGCCCATTGGGGTCAGGATCACGGTAGGCGCAACTGCGTTACACTGGATGTTGTACTGGCTCCATTCGGCGGCCATCACCTTGGTGAGCATATTGAGACCACCCTTGGACGCACAGTAGGCGGCATGGCCATCCAACGCAATCACACCGGCTTGTGACGAGACGTTGATAATCTTGCCACTGCGTTGTTTGATCATGTGCGGGATGAGGGTTTGGGCAAAGATAAAGGGTGCACGCAGATTAACGGCCTGCGTTTCATCCCACGCCTCAACCGAGAGCGTATCCAGCGCGTCGATGCGGGCGATGCCGGCGTTGTTGACCAGAATGTCGATGCCGCCCCAAGCTTGGAGCGCGGCTTCAGCCGCCCGCCGCGGTTGATCCACGGTCGCCAGGTCCGCTTCGAGCGCTACGCAGCGCCGTCCGACGGCTTCCACTTGCTGCGCCACTTCTGCCAACCCAGCTTGATCACGTCCGACAATCACTACATCTGCGCCAGCCTGGGCTAACACAATGGCAATCGCCGCGCCAATGCCTTTGGAACCACCGGTGACCAGTGCCTTTTTACCGGTCACCGAAAAACGCTCTAGGTATGCTTGCATGCTGTTGTACTCCATCCAACGCGTTAAATTTGATAAGCCGGGGTGATGGGTAAGG
>JBBRVA010000370.1:0-7738 GCA_038247295.1 Caldilineales bacterium
CGTCTAAGCCCGTCAGGTCGCTGATGCTGGTTTGCCGACTATAATCATCCGCGGCAGTGGTCGTCGTGATAAAGACGCCCGTCTTCACCAAATATTCGAGAATCTGCTCCCGGCGCCAACCTTCGGGGATTGTAACCGCGATCCCACTGGATTCAGCATCCTGCAGCGCCTCTGCAATCTCAACGATGGTCATTGAAGGGGCCAAAATAAAGGTGCCCGCATCTAGCCCTTCAGCCAAACTATTGGCGCGCACATAGGCTTCAAAGAGCCGATCATCGCTGATTAAACCGGCCTTGACCAAATTCTGCCCGATCACGCGCGCCGGGGTGCCCGGCTCTACCACAAAACGCACAGGGCGGCTATCGACGCTGATTGGTCGGGTTAGTTCGGCCTGGTTAGCGGTCAGATAGGCGTTGGACATGCGTTCGCCACCGCTGCTACAACCAGCGAGGACAAAGAGCGTACTGTAAATGATAAGTTGACACGTATATTGGTAAAACTTCATTATCAACGATGACCTAAATTGAGGAGTCCGCGCACAGAGGGTGCTTTTTCGCGCGCTTTGGATTGCTGCTTTTGTTTGATCGGCTGAAAGCGAGAGTCCAGTTCGATCAGATGACTTAAGCCTGTCGCCAACGCCGTCGATGGTGTGTACTGGAGCAACGCGCTGGCTTTGCTTACATCGGCCACCAGCCGGGCAATACCACCCGAGACAGAGTGATTGAAGAGTACGTTGGCTTTAGCGCCGACAATGGTGGCAATTTGTTCGGCTAGCTCGTTCATAGTCACCGCGACACCACTGCCCACATTGATAATCTGACGATCCACTCCGTCCGCTTGCCCTGCGCTGATCAATGCCGCGACGATGTCGTCAATGTAGACAAAATCTCGCGTCTGGTTGCCATCACCGGCGATAATAACCGAGCCAGAGCCGGCAATTTGATGCATAAACTGGGGGATGACAGGTGCATGGGTAGGGGGCAGAGGCTGGCCCGGTCCGTAGGCGTTAAAAATTCGCAAGGCGACGGTTTCAAAACCACATAGTTCACCAATGTTAAATAAATACTGTTCCGCCGCAACTTTGCTGACAGCGTAGGGCACCGCCGGCCGCGTCGCCATCGCTTCATTTACGGGTTGAACATTTTGGTTGCCATAGACCGTAGCGCTGCTTGCCAACACGACGCGTTTGATGCTGACATCGCGACACGCTTCTAACAGCGAAACAGTGCCGCCAACATTTACATCATTGTACTCACGCGGATAGAGGATCGAAGCCGGCACACTAACACGCGCCGCCAAGTGGTAGACGACATCTACACCTTGCAACAAAGACCAAAGTTTGGGAATGTCGCGCACATCGCCCCGATTAAAATTAATGCCAGGCAGCAAGTTAGCCGGATCGCCACTGCTCAAATCATCCAGCACGCGCACGTAATGGCCACGTTGATGGAGTTGATTGGCTAGATGGGCGCCAATAAAGCCAGCGCCGCCCGTGATCAGAACTTTCATGACGAATCCAGAAACTCGTACGATGGGTACAGACAACTGTGTCTGCACGACTCAGGGAAGGCAGTATAGCATTTAGGTATAACTTAGGGCAAAGTTGTGGGGAGATGACAAACGACGAACGACCAACGACGAAGGATAAATCGTTCATCGATCATGCACCTACCGAATCCAGTCGCTCAAATCGGTTGTATTTTCGTCGGTCGTGTCTTCCGAAGAATCAGCCCCTTCGCGCGCACCAGGTGTTTGCCCAGGATGCGGATTGTCGCGATCATCTAAGGGGGCAAAAATGGCTGTGTAGCTGCGGCAAGCTTCCACCAGATGCGTGGCGGAATAGTGGCCTCGCGTCCAAAAATTCATGGCCGATTCGCGACTAAAGAGGCGGGCCACAATCTCTGGCACCGCCTGACCAGCAGCGTCGAGGCGTGCTACTTCACGCGTCAGCTTGATCAATTGGCCAATTTTGTCATGGATCTCTGGCAATGGCGTACGGCTCACGCGCCCATCGCCGGGAAAGAGCCGCTCGGGGCGCAAACTAGCCAACGTGCGCAAGCTACTAATGATGCCAAACATATCATATTCCGGCGCCCATGTCTCATCTCGGCCGCTCGTGAAAGCATCACCACAAAAGGCCCAGCGCTGAGTCGGTTCAAAAAGGGTAATATGATCAGGGCTATGGCCGGGCGTCTCAACTACACGCAAGCGGAAATTTGGCGACTGGATCACGTTATCCACGGCATCCAATGAAACGACATCAGCGAACGCCTGGGGTCGACCCCATAAAATGCGCCGGTAGGTCTGCATCTTAATGCGTTGCGGCTCCTGAATGAACAGCAGGGTGCGCGGTGCAGCATAAACGGTGGCCAGCGGATATTGCGTACGCACAGGCACAAGGCCACCGGTGTGGTCTTCGTGGCCGTGGGTGATCACGATTTGGTGGACAGGATAGGGTTTGAGCGCGCGCAAAAGCTCTGCGGCGGTCCGGCGCGGTCCGGCATCGATCAACACACCATCCACCCAATAGGCGGCTGTCCACCAAAAAGGTCGGCCTAAAAACGAGCGTGACATGCGGATGGCGACGACGGGACCGTGTTGTTCGACGTGAATCATGGTCGGGACCTTTGATAATAATTTTCAATCGCTACTGGGGCAAAGGGAGTAAGCGTGCCGCGCCCTGCTGCAAACGTTCTAATACCGTTGTCGGAATCTTGGTCATGCGCCCGTCAAGATCGACACAGACATGTTCGCTAATGCCCGTCGCTAACAATCGATCATCGGCTACGCTGCGTACTTCATAGCTAAATTCGATTTGGCGGCTGCGCAGTTTAAGCAGTTGCGTAACCACACGCACTGTATCACCAAAACGCGCCGACGCTCGATAGGAGGCATGAATGCCGGTGACAGCAAAGTGATTGCCCTGGGCGGCAATTTCGCTGTAGGGCATCCCTACCGCCGCCATCCACGCGACGCGCCCACATTCGAACCAGATGATGTAGGTGCCGTGATGGACAACGCCCATCGCATCGGTTTCGGCAAAACGCACGGCGATATCAGTCGCAACGGTGGCAGCTTCTATGTTTATTTTTGGGTCGATCACAAAGTTTGGTCCAACTTGTTAACTTAATCGCAGCATTTACTATTTGTACACAGATGAACGCAGATTTTAACGGTCAGTTCACCAAAATCGACGAATTTCACCCCACAAAAAAACTCTGCGTTCATAATCTGTGTTTATCTGTGTCATCTGTGTACAAACATTCGCAGGATTGAATTAGATATGAATGGCGTGTCCTTCAACCGCATGCGCCGCTTCCATAATCACTTCGCTTAGCGTCGGATGGGCATGCACAGTGCGGGCAATTTCGGCCGGGGTAATCTCCATAAACTGCGCCAGGCTCAATTCAGGCAAAAGCTCAGTCACATCCGGCCCCACCATATGGACCCCCAAGATTTCACCATACTTGGCATCGGCGATGATCTTGATAAAGCCATCCTTGACGTTGCGCGCTTGGGCCTTGCCATTGGGCATGAAGGGGAATTTACCCACCTTGATCTCATGGCCGGCGGCTTTGGCTTGCGCTTCGGTCAGGCCAAAGCTAGCGACCTCTGGCTGGCAATAGGTGCAGCGCGGCATAAAGATATAGCGTTCTTGCGGGATCGGCACGGTGTCCGCGCCGGCAATGCTCTCGGCGGCAACCAGCGCCATCGCGCTAGCCACATGCGCCAGCGCCAATTTGCCCGTGCAGTCGCCGATGGCATAAATGTTCGGCACATTGGTGCGCATGTTGGCATCAATCTCGATGAAACCCTGTTTGTTGCGGTTGACGCCCGCCTTATCCAGCCCCACGTTTTCGGTATTGGGTGTGATGCCAATCGAGAGCAGCACGCGTTCGGCCTGGATCGTTGTCGTCTTGTCATCTTTCGTGTTGCGTAGCGTTACTGTGACGCCATCATCGCCGACCTGGAAATTTTCTGTGCGCGAACTGGTGTGGATATTAAAACCCTTTTTCTTGTAGGCTTTATTCACCTCGGCCGCCACTTCAGGCTCTTCCAACGGCAACACCTGGTCGAGCATTTCGATAATCGTCACTTCCGAGCCGTAAGCGCGGTAGAAGTCACCAAGTTCCATACCAATTGGTCCGGCGCCGACAATGATGATTGATTTGGGCTGCTCTTGTAGGCGAATAGCATCGCGATATTGCATAATACGGGTACCATCGGCCTTCACACCGGGCAGCTCGCGGGCGCGGGCCCCCGTTGCGATGATAAATTTATCGGCCGTGACCGTACGCTCGCCAGCTTGCGGTTTGAACTCGGACGCGCTGATTTGTAACGTATGCGCATCGGTAAAGGTGGCGTGACCTTCGATGACATCGATCTTGTTTTTGCGCATCAAAAAGCCGACGCCCTTGGTTTGGCGGTCGACAATGCCCAGGCTACGTTTGACGGCGCTGCTAAAATCTACCTGTAAGTTGTCAAAGGTAAAGCCATAATCGCCGGCATGTTTAAGGGTTTCTAGGACATGGGCATTTTCTAGCAAGGCTTTTTTGGGAATACAGCCCCAATTTAGACAAACGCCGCCCATATTTTCACGCTCGACGATAGCCGTCTTTAGGCCAAGTTGCGCAGCGCGGATAGCGGCTACATAACCGCCCGGTCCGCTGCCGATGACGACAAGATCGTAATTATAGGTCTGATTAGTCATGATTTCTCCTGATGGTACGGGATGAGTGGGGTGAGGTAGGTAAATAGTAATTGGTAAGTAACCACAAAGCTTATCTCAGCGCCTACTTACCAATTACTATTTACCTATCCTTCACTCCTATCCCAATTTTCTAATGTTTGCTTGATGATCGTCAAAAACTGATCGGCACGCGCGCCGTCTAAAATGCGGTGGTCGAAGCTAAAGCTCAAATAGCACATGGGGCGGATCACAAGGGCGTCGTCGGCGCTGGGCAAGAGCGATTTTGTACTACTGCGCACGACGGGCCGCTTGACAATCGCGCCTACGCCCAGAATGGCGGCTTGCGGTTGATTGATGATGGGCGTCCCGAGCAGACTGCCGCCCACACCATGATTGGTAATCGTAAAAGTCCCACCCCGTAGCGCATCGGGGGCGAGTTTGCCTTGGCGCGCCTGCGCGGCCAACTCGTTGACGGCACGTGCCAACCCTTGCAGATTCTTCTCGTCGGCATCGCGAATGACCGGCACGATCAAGCCTTGATCAAGCGCTACGGCCACCCCAATATGGACGCGGCGATTTAGCAAAATGCCGGCGTCGCTGAAACGGCTGTTAACGTCGGGCACCGTGCGCAAAGCAGTTGCCGCCGCCGCCACAAAATAGGGAGTGTAGGTCAGGTTGATACCTTTGGCGGCCAAGGCCTGTTTACTCGCCTCGCGGTGTTGAACCACGGCCGTCATATCGACTTCAAAAATGGAAACGACATGGGGACTGGTCTGCTTGCTCTGCACCATATGTTGAGCGATGGCACGTCGCATCGTCGACAACGGCGACAAAACTTCATCCGGGCCGAGCGCAGGGGATGAGATTTCGGCAACGTCTTCACGCAGATCCATAACCGACGGCTGCGGCTTGACCACTGGCGTGGGCGCTTGAACTTCTCGGCCGTTAGTCGTGGGTCGTTGGTCGTTGGTCGGTCTCCCACGCTCCAGATAGGCCAACACGTCTTGTTTGGTTACGCGGCCACCTGCACCGGTGCCGCTTATTGCCGCAAGATCAAGCTGGTGTTCTGCTGCCATACGCGCAACAACCGGGCTGACAAATTCACGTCCGACTGATTTAGCAGTTGCCGCTGCAGTTCCATTTTGGATAGCATTGTGGGTAATAATTTCAGGCATCGCCTGGGCCGTGCGAGGGCCGCCGGCGCTTGCTAGGTCCACCTGTTCTCCTACTTCACCGATGTGGGCCAACACGCTGCCTACGTTCACCGTTTTCCCTTCCGGTGTAATAATTTCCAGGATAATGCCGGTGGCCGGCGACGGCACCTCGGTATCGATCTTGTCGGTGCTGATCTCCAGCAAGGGTTCAAATTTGTCGACGCGGTCGCCTGGCGCCTTGAGCCAACGGGCAACCGTGCCTTCGACGATGCTTTCACCCAACTGGGGCATTTTGACAATCACGGCCATAACAGATCCCTATCTATGTGTAAAGCGCTCAGGAGAAGAGCACCCTGTGTTGGTGTTTGCGGGCAGAGAAAATTTAGGGTGCCGCTAACTGCGTTTTTCGCCTAGAACAGTCCCTAGTTTACCCCAATAATGTGCGTTCGGCTAGTGCGGGTTCTTCCATGTTCCCCGTCATATAGAGATAGGTCTTATTCGACACGGTGGTAAAGCCACTGTGCTCACCTTGCGGCGTCAGGGCAACAATGTTCATGTATTGGGTGGGTTCAGTAAAGATGTAATAAAGATCGCGCAGCGCCTCTTGCCCCGCTTCTTGCAGCGTCATCCCCATTTTTAGATAGAGCACCAGGCTGCGCGCCGTAGAGACCCGCACGGCCAATTCGCCCATACCAGTGCAGGCCACTGCGCCATACCGGTTATCGCAATAGTTGCCCGCGCCAATGATCGGGCTATCACCAACACGGCCGGGATACTTCCAGGCGATGCCACTCGTGCTCACCGCCGAAGCGAGATCACCATGGGTGTCGAGCGCCAGAAAATTAACCGTGCCTAATGTATCCACTTTGGCCGCTTTGAGTAGTTTATCCTGCAAGTTGATCGGGCGGGTCAGGCGTTTGGCCACTTCGCGCAAGGCTTGGTTTGTGCCAGGTTCGATCCCAAATTCTACAAAGCGTTCGTGCCAGCGCCGTAACGCCTCCCCGGTTAGCTGATTGGCCGGAGCTTGGTCCAATTCGGCGGCAAAACGTTCGGCGCCGCGCCCAACGACGAGCACATGGGGCAGTTCTTCCATCACGCGGCGGGCCAGCGTGATCGGATGGCCGTAGCCCTTGACGGCGGCTACCGCGCCGGAGCGCAAGGTGCGGCCATCCATAATGCTGGCGTCTAACTCCACTTCGCCCAACACATTGGGTAGCCCGCTGTAACCCACGCTGTGTTCTTCGGGGTCGGCCTCAGTAATGCGGCTGGCCAACTCGACGGCATCGAGCGCGCGCCCGCCACTGCGCAAAAGCTCCATCGCGGCCAACGCGCCAGCGCGGCCATTTTCACTGGCGACGATCGCCGGCATTGCCATAGGTTGATTGCTCATTTTCTCTCGATATCTTCAATGTTGGATATATCTTCAATGTTGGAGACGGCGGCTAGCATCTAGCCGTCGCCTATATTGATCACAGCTGATTAAAAAACTCTTGCTTTACATTTTATGCTTTGCCCTAAACCAGTTCAGGATTATGGGTATCTGTTTGAAGACCCAGTGCTTGCCGCTTGGTGTGCACGTAATCCGATAGATGATCGCCATAGCGCTCGACAAAGGGCGCCAAGTGGTCGGTGGCACGGATCTCACCCCGGCAATCGGGTGCGCCACATTGGCAAACAAATGGCTGCATCAAATCGCTGCAAAAGGTGGCGTAATCCATCGTAATCTGTTCGCCACGTTGAATTGGGCGGCGCGCCACCATGTTCAGACCGTCGAACCAGGCGTTCGGATCACAAGAGTGGTTAATCGGTTTCCACTCCTCGGGCGTATCGCTCCAAATTGCCCAGACTTCTGCCGTAATGGGCCAGGCGTACTGGGCAAACCATGTGCGCTTCA
>JBBRVA010000371.1:0-7727 GCA_038247295.1 Caldilineales bacterium
AAAACGTTGATGGAGGCGCTGGATCACGTCTAGATAGGCGAGGGCCGGCTTGACCATCAAGAAGTCGGCGCCTTCTTCCACGTCCAAGGCTGCTTCGCGCAGTGCTTCGCGCGCATTGGCGGGATCCATCTGATGCGTCTTACGGTCGCCAAACTTGGGCGCGCCATCGGCTGCCTCGCGAAAAGGACCATAGTAGGCCGAGGCATATTTGACGGCATACGACATGATCGGAATATGCTCAAACGATTGCTGATCCAACGCCTGGCGCAGTGTGCGCACCATGCCATCGATCATACCGCTAGGCGCAATAATATCGGCGCCGGCTTCGGCATGCGAGATCGCCACTTGCGTTAAAACTGCGAGCGTCTCATCGTTGAGCACATAATCTGCTTCCAGATGGACGTGATGATCGTGCTCACCGTTCAAAAGACCACAGTGGCCGTGGCTGGTATATTCACACAAACAGACATCGGTGATGATAATCAGCTCTGGAACTGCCGTCTTCAAGGCCCGCACCGCCTGCTGAACAATGCCATCGCGCGCAAAATTCTCCAGCCCGATCGGGTCCTTGGCGGCAGGAATGCCAAAGAGTAGGACCGAAGGAATGCCCAACGCGTGGACTTCACGCGCTTCTGCCACCACTTGGTCGATCGAGAGCTGGAAAACGCCCGGCATCGACCCAATCGGATGGCGCACATTTTGTCCATGCGTAACAAAGAGTGGATAGATAAAATCATCCGGCGCGAGCTGCGTTTCGCGCACCATGCTGCGTAAGCCAGGCGAATGGCGCAGTCGCCGTGGCCGATTTACCAGGCGAATGGCGCCTACCTCTTCACGCTCCGTATGCACCAAGCCGCCGTTGGTGCGCGGCATAACATTGATCATAATGACTCCTCAGTCAAACTTAACTGCTTTACCACGGCCGCGACCAAGCCTTCAACGGTATGTTCTTCGGCCACCAGATCCACGGTTAGCCCCAATGCTTGGGCCGTTTGCGCCGTTACGGGGCCGATACAGGCAATCTGCGGGTTGCCGAGCATGGCCAGGCTCAGCCCATGCTGATCAAGCGCCGTCATAAAATTTTGAATCGTGGAGCCGCTGGTAAAGAGAATAATATCAAGCCCGGTTTGTAGCGCCAGCAAACTGGCGCGATCCACTGCGGCGGGCAAGGTTTGATAAATGGGCAGGGTATCGACCAGCGCGCCGGCCCTGGTCAAGCGCTCGGTCAAGTCTTGGCGCGCCAACTCGGCTTGGGGCAACAAAATGCGTTGGCCAGCTACGTGGCCGAGCCCGGCCACAATCTCGGTGGCAATAAATTTCTCTGGTACGAAGGCGGGTTCTACACCGAACTGACGCAACGCCGCCGCCGTCGCAGGCCCCACCGCTGCTACGCGCACGGGGTGTTCACTAGGATCGAGTTGCAGTGTCCGCCAGCGCTCGCCGACAATTCGGACTGTGTTGGTGCTGGTAAAGACAATCCAATCGTACAATTGGAGCGATTGCAGCGCACAGTCGAGTGGCGTCAAGTCAGCCACCGGCAGAATCTGAATCAGCGGCAAGGCGATCGGCTGCGCACCCAGGCAGGCCAGGTGCTCACACAACTCGGCCGCCTGTTCACGGGCGCGGGTCACAAGAATGCGTTTGCCTTGCAATGGTTTAGCTGGAGCGGGCTGGGTGGATGTACCCGCAGCCAAAGCCGCTGGCAGCGCACGATCGAGCAGCGCCCAGCCACCTTGATCCAAAGCCTGCTGTGCGAGCTGTGTCCCCAACGTGGCGGCATCACCTGTGCCCTGAACCCGCACCATCTGGCTACCGTCGGTCGCCGCCACCAATGCCTGCATTTGTAAACGAAGACTAGGGCTGATTGGATTGGAGAGCACGGTTGCATAAGCCGCTACCGGTGCGGAGCAACCGCCGCCCAACGCATGTAGAAATTGGCGTTCTGCCGTAACCGCAGCGCGGGTTGGCGCATCATCAACCGCCGCCAGCAACTGACGGGTCTTCACGTCGTCGGCACGGCACTGAACGGCTAGCGCACCTTGCCCAGGCGCGGGCAACATCAGTTCCAGTGACAGCCACTCGCTGACATTCGCCAGCAGATCCAGTCGTTCTACGCCAGCGGCAGCCAATACAGTTGCATCATACTCGCCACTCATCACTTTGCGGATGCGGGTGCCGACGTTGCCACGAATTGATTGTAACTTTAAATCGGGACGCGCCGCTAACAGTTGCGCCATGCGCCGAGTGCTGCTTGTGCCAACCAGCGCGCCTGGCGGCAATGTGGCCAGCGTCCAGCCATTGCGTGCTACCAAAACATCGCGCACATCGGCGCGGCTCGCAATCGCGCCCAGGGCCAGGCCGGGGGCATCTTCAACCGGTAAGTCTTTTAACGAATGGACGGCAATATCTATCTCGCCTGTACGCAGCGCATGTTCTAATTCGGCTGTAAAAAGCCCTTTGCCCCCGATCGCGGGTAGCGGTTTATTTTGCGCCTGCGTCAGATCACCCATCGTCACAAATGGTGTGATCTGACAAACTAACCCCGGCCAAGCCGTTTGCAGCCGGTCGATCATATGGTTTGTCTGCCAGAGAGCCAGGTCAGATTGGCGGGTGCCGATGCGCAGTGTCGACGGTTGAGCAGGATGCATGAGAGTAATTGGTAATTGGTAGTTAGGTAATTGATAAATGGCTGTGTAGAAAACTGAGTTAGACTTTTACAAATGCCTCAGTACAACTATAGAGTATATATCATTTTCAAGTACATCGTCTGCGCAATTTCATCCAATTCGCATAAAAATCTATGTAAATCTATGTAAATCTGCGTTCAATATTCTACGCAATCACGCTTGCGCCGTCAAATGTGCCTGAACTTGGGTGACAATTGCCGCAATCTGATCACGCATCTGTTTAGAACGTTTTGGGCTTTGACCACCACTGCCTACGGCAATCGTAAAGCCGGCTTGGCGATGGACGGCTGGCACATGAAAATTGCCTTCGTCCGGTGCATCTACAACATTGCAAAGCACACCCAGCTCTGCTGCGTCTATAGTTATCTGGGCATTCGTCTGCCGTTGGTTGGTGGCAGCAAAGACCAGGAAGGCGCCAGCAAGATCACCGGCTTGATAATTGCGCGCCATCCATTCGATTTGGCCCGCCGCAGCCCAGATTTGCAACTGGGGCGTCGCTTGTGGGCTAATCAACCGCACGCGGCCACCCGCCGCCAATACGCCGTTGATCTTGCGTTCGGCTACCCGTCCTCCCCCTACGACCACCGCCAATACGTTGGCTAGCTGGGTTAGATAGATCGGGTAAACCTTGAGTTCGGTTGTCATGGCCTCATTTTCTGGGTCAGTGCTTGTCTCGTTGTTTGTTTCTATCATAGAGGATTCTCTTTTTACTCAACACTAACCAAAGTGGGGTTCTGGGCTAACGTAGGTAAGCATAAATATAAAAACCGCAGGTCATCACTTGTACGATGACCTGCGGTTTTTCAAAGGCTCTGTTCAAAAGCATTATCGTACGCTGAACAGGTGCTCTTCTGCCAGTGCCGGCAAGCTATCCCTGTCCACATCTGCTGTGCTGGGTTGAAACCAGGCCAACTGATCATGTAGAGCGGCCACGTCACCGATCACGATCACGGCCGGCGCTTCGAGGCGGGCCAGACCAATCGCATAGGCAATGGTGGGCAATGTCGCCCGCACCACGCGTTGCTGCTCTGTGCTGCCCCATTGGATTGCGGCGGCTGGCGTGTCGCTGCCACGGCCGGCGGCCAGCAAACGTTCGACAATCTCGCCGATACGCTCGACGCCCATCAAGATAACGAGCGTGGGAATCCGGGCTAGGGCTTCCCAATCGGTGCGGCTGGTGGCCACACATTCGTGGCCAGTGACCACCGCGAAGCTGGTCGCCACACCTCGCTGCGTTACAGGAATGCCGGCGTAGGCCGGCGCCGCTAACGCAGCGGAGATGCCAGGCACGATCTCAAAGGGCAAGCCGGCGGCATGCAGTTCCAGCGCTTCTTCACCACCGCGGCCAAAGACAAAGGGATCACCACCTTTGAGGCGCACTACCTGCTTGCCCAACTGCACATGCGCCACTAATTGCCGATTGATCTCATCTTGTGACGCGGTATGCTGACCTGGGCCTTTGCCGACATAGATCAGTTCTGCGCCTGGCTTTGCTTCGTCGAGCAATTCGGGCGCAATCAAGCGGTCATAGAGAATCACATCGGCCTGTTGGATCAGGCGCAAACCACGCACGGTGATCAAATCGGCGCGCCCCGGTCCGGCACCAACGAGAAAAGCTTTGCCGGGGGTGGGGAGGTTAAACGTTGTCATAAGTTCTGTCCTTCAAGGGTAATTGGTAAGTGGTAATTGTACGCTACATGGACGCAATTACCACTTACTACTTACCAATTACCGCTTTCACTAACATGTCAGATATGTCATAATCCGCTCGGCCGCGACTTCAGCCAAGAGCAGATCGTAACCCAATGGTTCGGCAGTGCGGATTTCTGTCTGCGGATGACGCTGTTGGGCAGCTTGGAAAAGTGCTGGTAAGTCTTCACGCACATGTCGGCCCACTTGCAGAAAATAGGGCAACGCCGTAATGTGGCCAACCCCGCTTTCGGCTAGTTGCGCAATGGCCGATGGAATATCCGGTTGGTTACAATCTAGATAGCCAATGGCGGCCGCACCATAGCCGGTCTTTGTCTGCACGCGCCGCAACACACGATCAATCGGTCGATTAGCCGCCTCGAGCGGAGAGCCATGCGCGACAAAGAGCAATCCGGCCGCGGGATTCGGCGCTGGATCGACGGCCTGTACCCGCTTGAGCGCCAACTTTGCCATCGCCGGGTGATCGCCAAACGCTTCAGCAATTTCGAAGATCAGATCGCGGTGTTCCGCTGCCACGCTCTTGACCAGCGCAGGCAGATCATTGCGCACATAGACGCCTTCGATCAAAAAGTAGGGTTGGACGATAATCTTTGTAGCGCCCAATGCCTTACATTTAATCACCGCTTCTGCCAGCGTGGGGCGGTTATAATTCAAAAAGGCTGGCTCCACAATCGACGTAACCCCTTGCTCGCGCAGGCGGGCTGCGATGCGGATCATGGCGCTGCCACTGTCGCTATGCAAACTGCCGTGGCCAATCAGAACAACGGCAGGAATCCTCTTCGACATCGTGATACTCTCCGCGGTTGATGCGAGTGAGTGGTAAATAATAAATAGTAAGTGATGTTACGCACTGGGAACGCCGGCATCCTGCCTGCCGGCCTGCCGCCAGGGATGGCGCGGGTACCCTCTGGGTGCCCAGTGCGTAACATGAGATAGTAAGTCACATGCCGACGCTACGCACTTACCAATTACTACTTCACAACTTCCCAATGCAACCCACATTCAACTTTATTCATCCCTTGCCAGCGGCCAGAGCGCAGATCTTCACCTGGTTTGACAGCCTTGGTGCAGGGCCAGCAACCAATGCTGGGATAGTTGTTATCATGTAATTCGTTGTAGGGCAGGCCGTGATCGTTCATATACTGCCAGACGTCAGATTCCGACCAGCGTACGAGCGGTGCGATCTTGACGACGTTATAGCGTTCATTCCAATTGACCATCGGTGCTTGCGCTCGAGTCGACGCCTGATCGTGGCGCATGGCCGTGGCCCAGGCCGTGCTATCAGCCAGTGCTTGGCGTAATGGCTCGACCTTGCGCAAATGGCAGCAGAGGTTTGGGTCATTCTGATAAAGCTGTGGCCCGTAACGCTTGTCTTGGTCGGTGATGCTGAGGCGAGTCTTCACTTCGCGAAAGCCACGCTGGTAGTGCTGTTGCAAACGCTCGATCAATGTATGTGTTTCGGGAAAGAAGAAGCCCGTGTCGATGTAGAAGATATCGACGTCTGGTTGCACTTGCAATGCCAGATCGATCAAGACGATGCCGCTGGCCCCAAACGAAGTGCCGATGCTCAATCCATTGCCAAAGGTCTCCATCGACCAGGCCAGGACATCGGCCGCTTCCCCTCGATCAAAGCGATGATTGAGCCGCCCAAAGACGAGATTAACCCAGCCTAGAAAATCGGGGGCGGTGGTTGGTGCTGGGTTCTTCAATGCCATTGTCGTTGTACTCATGGTGCTATTCCTTGTGACAAATTGCCACGGGTTGCGATTAGCTACGGGCCAATCGCGGGTTAAACGTAAAGGCTCATCTGTGCAAAGTGAGCGAACCGATGTTTTCTGTTGAGCAAAATCTCATGTTTGCCCACTTTCGGTTGATGAGCGAACTTAAATGGCCGGCTCGGCAACAAGTTGATCAATTTGGTCAATGCCAATGCGCTGCGCCCAATCGCCGAGGCGTTCGGCAGGGGTTCGGGTGGCGATATAGCGCTGCAAAACCTGGCGAATAACGCCGGGCAGTTCATCCACTTTTACTAGGTCGCGGTAGAAGACGTTCATGCGTGTGCCTTCCATATTGCCGCCGAGAAAGATGGTGTATTTGCCAGGTGAGCGCCCAACCAAGCCAATATCTGCCATGTAAGGCCGCGCACAGCCATTCGGGCAACCGGTCATGCGAACCGAAAATTCTTCCTGGCTCAACCCCAGAGCAGCAACGTCCAGTTCAATCTGGTCGATCAAGGTAGGCAGGTAACGTTCGGCTTCGGCCAGGGCCAGGCCACAGGTGGGCAACGCTGGGCACGCCATCGCATTGCGACGCACATTGCTAATCTCTTCGACCGTGGGTACACCGTAGGCATGCAGCGTATCTTCAACCGCCTGCTTCTGTTCGGTGGTGAAGCCGCTGAGGATAATGTTTTGTTGCCCCGTAATAATCACGCCGGGCTCGTAATCTTGTACCAGCGCGCGCAGTGCGCTGCGGATTCGCTTGTCGCCCACATCGCTCACCCGGCCGTTTTCTACATAGATGCCGTAAAACCAGCGGCCATCCACTTGTTGATGCCACCCCAGGTGATCATCCACACCAAGCGCTGGCATCGGACGAAAATCTTCCAAGGCGTAGCCCAGATATTCCTCGACTTTGGCGCGGAACTTGGCATCGCCCCACTCGTGGACCAGGTATTTCATACGCGCATGTTTGCGTTCAACACGGTCACCAAAGTCGCGCTGCACCATGATGATCTTCTCGACCACATCGACGATATTGGCCAGCGGTGTATAACCCAGCGCTGAAGCCAGACGCGGGAAGGTCGCGTCGTCGTTGTGTGTCGCACCCATACCACCGCCCACAAAGATGTTGAAGCCATGCACTTCGGTTGCGCCTTCGTCGAAAAGCGCCACCAATCCAACATCATTCGTCAAAATGTCAGTGCAATTGTCACCAGGAAAGGCAATCGCGGTCTTGAACTTGCGCGGCAGATAGGTCTTGCCGTAGAGCGGCTCGTGAACGGGCGTTGCGTCGTCAAACTTCTGCAACTCCTTCTTGCCTTCATCGTTCTCCAGCCAGATCTGATGATAGCTGGGGGTGCGCGGGGCGAGGTGCTGGGCCAGGTGTTCGGCCACCGCCTGGAGTTGCACGCGCACGGGGTCGCCAAAGGGCGCGGGACAGAACATAATATTGCGTTCAACATCACCACAGGCGCCCAAGGTGGTTACCAACATCGAGTTGAGGGCCTGGAGCGCAGGCTTGATATCGCCTTTGAGCACGCCATGCAGTTGAATACCCTGGCGCGTGGTCAGGCGAATATCGCCTTTGCTCACTTGATCACCCAAGGCG
>JBBRVA010000372.1:0-7714 GCA_038247295.1 Caldilineales bacterium
ATCATCGCGGCGGCCAAAGCAGCCAACGCCCACGATTTTATTATCGAAGCCGCCCAGGGCTACGAGACTCTGGTGGGCGAGCGTGGGGTCAAGTTGAGTGGTGGCCAGCGTCAGCGGATCGCGATTGCGCGTGCCATCCTCAAGGATCCGCGCATCTTGCTCTTGGATGAGGCCACGAGCGCACTCGACAGCGAATCGGAAGAGCTGGTGCAAGACGCGCTCGACCGCCTGATGCAAGGTCGCACCTCAGTCATCATCGCCCACCGTCTCAGCACGATCAAAATTGCGCACCGCATCATTGTTCTCGATCGCGGTCAGATCATCGAACAAGGTACGCACGAAACCCTCATGGCGCAGAATGGGCTGTATAGCCATCTCTACACCATGCAATTCCGCGAGAACGGCAGTGAGTACAGCCCGCTGCGTGTCGTTGTATAAGGCGATTTTACAACAACGGATTTAGACAGGAACGGATACTGCTCCGCCCAACTACAGCAGTATCCGTTCCTGTCTAAATCTGTTGTAGTGTTGATTTGTCGGATGCAGATCAATCATTGCGCCGATGGGAGTCTTACATGCGTAAAATTTTTGCCCTAGCGAGCAACTTTGTCCAACTTTCCCTGCGCAGCCCGATTATTTTGATCATGGCCTTTGTGATGCCGGTGATCTTTACTGCCGCGCTGGGCGCGGCTACGAGTAATATGGGGGAAGCCGGCGTCGATCAGCGCACCCAAGTGCTGGTGATCGACGAAGATCGCAGCGACCTCGCGACGGCGATTCTGCGTGCTATCGATGCCTCGGCGGTGATCCGTCTCTATCAACCAGGGGAGGGCGAAACATTGCCCACCGATAAAGCGGCTGCGTTGGAAAAATTGGATGACTATGGCCGCGTATTGTTCTTGCCGACCGGGCTCAGTGCAACGCTGCTTGCCGGCCAGGCGGTCAGCGCTGAACTCTATGTGGCGGACAGGGATGAACCGACGCGCGCCGCACAGGCGGAGATCAGTGCGATCTTTGCCGAAGTGAGTGGTGCGATCCAAACGGCGAACATGGCGACCGAACTGGCGGCATCGCTGACGCCTTTTGCCAACCCGACGGCGCGCGCAGATTATTTTGCCCAGGCGTTGGCCAGCGCGCAGCGCAAACAAGCGGAGGGCGCGGTGACCATTCGTCGAGAAGTAGCCATGGCTGCGGGCGATACAGATGCCCAGCGTGCGAATGGTACGAACCAATCTTCACCAGGCAGCTTAGTCAACTTTGGTCTGGTCAATTTGCTCTCGTGTGCGATTGTCTTTGTCAACGAACGCAGCAACGGAACATTGCGTCGTCTGGTCACCAGCCCGCTTAGCAAATTCACGCTCTTGACGGGCAAATTTATTGGCCCCGTCGTGATGGGCATTTTGCAAACGCTGTTGCTCGTGTGCGTTGGCCAGTGGGTCTTTGGCGTGGCGTGGGGGCGGAGTCCGTTGGCGCTAGCCGTGGTTGCCCTGGCCTTTATCTTGGCTGGCGTCAGCATCGGCATCTTTATCTCCACCCTGGTGCGTACTACTGATCAGGCCGTCAGTTTGATGATTGGCTCGTCGATGCTGATGGCCGCGCTGGGCGGCGCATGGTGGCCGCTGGATATTACACCGCCCTTTATGCAACGGCTCGGCCATCTCTTTCCCTCGGCTTGGGCAATGGATGGCTTCCAATCCGTCATTCTGCGTGGCGCTGGCCTAGCACAAGTAGCCCAGCCGGCCTTGGTTTTGTTCGGCTTTGCGGTCGTCTTTTTTGTGCTGGGTATCTGGCGCTTCCGCTATGAGTAGAGACGTAAGATTTTGCGTCTCTACATCTGTACAATGGTGAATAATATCTCCCTGGCCTGAATCGTCACCAATTTGTTTAGGCCACTCTGAAATTCAAACTAATATTCTTTTGATTTGGTCTTGAAAAAGGGCGTTTTACAAATCACGCCCGCTGCCTCTATAATAGGGCCGTGCCAAATGATTAATAACCCCCAAAAAGTTACTCTCTCAAACCCTTATTGTATCTAGCGAGGAGGCTGTACAATGGCTGACAATCGAGGTGTGGTTTACATGAAACCGGGGCTGGTTGAAGTGCAAGACATCGCCTACCCCAAGTTAGCAATAGGTGATCGCAAATGTGATCACGGCGTCATCTTAAAGATTGTTGCGACCAACATTTGTGGCAGCGATCAACATATGGTCCGCGGCCGCACCACGGCAGAAGCAGGTTTGGTCCTAGGGCATGAAATCACCGGCCAGGTGATCGAGGCCGGCCGCGATGTGGAGTTCATCAAGGTCGGTGATATTGTTTCGGTGCCTTTCAACATTGCCTGCGGCCGCTGTCGCAATTGCAAGGAAGGCAAAACCGGCATTTGTCTGAATGTCAACCCGGCCCGGCCTGGCGCCGCGTATGGCTATGTGGACATGGGCGGCTGGGTTGGCGGTCAAGCCGAGTATGTCATGATCCCCTATGCAGATTTTAACCTGCTGAAGTTCCCCGACCCCGATCAAGCGCTGGAGAAAATTAAAGATCTAACGCTCTTGTCGGATATTTTCCCCACCGGTTATCATGGTGCCGTGACCGCTGGTGTCGGGCCTGGCTCGATTGTCTATGTCGCCGGCGCTGGCCCGGTTGGTTTGGCTTGCGCCGCCTCTTGCCATCTGTTGGGCGCGGCCGTGGTTATCGTCGGTGATCTGATCTCAGAGCGCTTGGCGCAAGCGCGCAGCTTTGGCTGCGAAACGGTTGATCTGCGCCGCGATGCGACCCTGGCGCAACAGATCGAACAAATCGTCGGCGTGCCGGAAGTGGATGCTGCGATTGACTGCGTCGGTTTTGAAGCGCGTGGGCATGGTGGCGCTGCCAGTGTGGAACGCCCGGCCACTGTCTTGAACTCGATTATGGAAGTAACCCGCGCCGGCGGCTCCCTGGGTATCCCTGGTCTCTACGTAACCGGTGACCCCGGCGGCGTCGATGACAATGCTAAAATTGGCATGTTGGGCATCCGCATCGGGTTGGGCTGGGCCAAGTCCCATCATTTTACCACCGGCCAATGCCCGGTGATGAAGTACCACCGCCAATTGATGCAGTGCATTTTGTACGACAAAATTCAGATCGCCAAAGCTACCAATGTGACCGTCATTTCGCTCGATCAAGCGGCCAATGGCTACAAGGACTTCGATGCCGGCGCGGCCAGAAAGTATGTGCTGGATCCGCATGGGATGATTAAGTAAGCGAGATTTATCAGCGTGAGAAGATGGCAAGATGACAGGATGACTTCGACAAGCTCAGTCATCCTGTCATCCTGTCATCCTGTCATCTTTGATCCAAGGAGAATCGAATGAGTCCGAAAAAACAGAGTGGTCAGGCGCCTTTTGCCTTTGCCCATTGCGAAGATTTGCACAGCTTGCCCGCCAAAGCGCTGGCAGTTGAGGAGAAATTACACGGTGGGTTTGCGGTTGACAAGCGGTCTGGCTATGGTCACATCTACTATGGCATGCCCGGCTATGGCCTGCTGCGTATCAGTGCCGATTTGACGACGCAAGATCTGATCGAACTGCCACCCGACTTGACCTCCGTCAACTTTCACAGCACAAAGATTGGGGAGTTTGATGGTAAGATGCGCCTGTTTCTGGCGGCCAATAGCGAGGCCAAGGTCGTGGTCGCCACTCTGGACGGCGATATCGACTTTATTTTGCCTCAACCTGAATTTGATGAATATCTGCAAGCGGATACCCATTTCCGCCCGACGGACACCGTGCTGGACGGTAACCGTCTCCTGGTTGCCGACGGCTATGGTGCCAATTATATCTCCACGGCGGATCTTTCGACCCGCCAATGGCATAGCCGGTTTGGGGGTAAAACAGAAGACCCCGAAGCACATGGCAAGTTTGGCACCGCGCATGGCATGAATCGCACCCCAACCGGCAACCAACTTGCGATTGCGGATCGACCCCATTCGCGCATCGAGATTTCTAGCCTAGATGGTCACTTCGCCGCCTCTTACCCTTTGCCCGCCGGCTCGCGCCCGTGTGGCATCGATTTTATCCAACGTGCCGACCGCTGGTACGCCGTGATCGGCAGCTTGGATGATCCGATCAAAGGCCGCCCAGCACCGATCTATATTCTGGATGCCGCCACCTACGAAGTGATCTCGACGATTCGCCCGAAAGAAGATCTAGGCATCGAGCGCGCGGATCATTTGCACAATGTCGTCTGGCACGAGCACAATGGCAAGCTATTTCTGGTTTGCCAGAGTTGGAACCCGGGCTATTATTTCGCGCTAGAATTAATCAGCTAAACCAATCCAATTAGTTGCTGTTACTATAGCGTATTGATCATTTCATCTTTAAAAACCTAGGACACATAGCTCACGAACTGCGTTCGTGGATTTTTCTTAGCAAATCGTGGGCGAAGTCCGTGAGCTCCGTGTCCAAATTTTACTCATTATCAATAAATGCTATTATAATGCTATTTTTTACTGCATTTTCTATGTCGCGTCACACCAAAACTAGGATGAAGCATGGATAACATTAAAAAACAACCACGCAACGTCCTCGTCGCCACCGCTGCCTCACTTCTGACCGATATTTCCTCGGAAATGATCGTCTATCTCCTGCCCATTTTTCTAATGAATGTGTTGAAGACTTCTGCACCCGTGATCGGTTTGATCGAAGGCGTGGCCGAGACTGTCACCAGTTTGACCAAACTGGTTTCGGGTAATTTATCCGACCGGTTACAAAATCGTAAATGGTTCGCTGTCGGTGGTTATGCGCTTTCCACCGTGGCGAAGGGCGCGCTGGCGCTGGCGTCTGGATGGCTGGGTATTTTTGGCGCACGCTTGGCTGACCGGCTGGGCAAAGGCATTCGCACGGCCCCGCGCGATGCTTTGATCGCGGAAAGTGTTGCACCTGCGCAACGCGGCGCAGCCTTTGGCTTTCATCGGGCTGGCGACACCTTTGGCGCTTTTCTTGGCATCGGGCTGGCGATGTTAATCGTTTATCTGTCGCAACAGCAAGCGCAAATCCTTACGCGGCAGACGTTTGCCTCGGTGGTGCTGATTAGCATCATCCCGGCCGCGTTAGCTGTGATTTTGTTGGCCCTCGGCCTGCGAGAAACACCGCGCCAACCCGGTAAAATGAAGACTGCCGCGCTCACTTCGCTGTCACTTAGGCAATTCAGCACACAGTTTAAGCTCTTTTTGGGAATCGTTGTGCTCTTTACGTTGGGCAATTCAGCTGATTCGTTCATCGTGCTACGTGCGCAGGAACGGGGAGCAAGTGTGTTGCACACGCTGGCCATGGTGCTGACTTTCAATCTGGTCTACACCTTGGCTGCGCAGCCATTGGGTGCACTCTCCGACCGAATTGGGCGGCGCAAATTGATCATTGCTGGTTGGCTGGTCTATGGCGCAGCTTATCTCGGCTTTGCCCTCGCCAACGCGGCCTGGGAAATCTGGCTGATCTGGGCGTTTTATGGCCTTTACTATGCCCTGACCGAGGGCGCAATCAAAGCACTGGTGGCTGATCTCGTGATTGCCGACCAACGCGGCACGGCTTATGGCTGGCTGAACACGGCGATTGGGTTGGTGGCATTACCGGCGTCGTTATTGGCGGGCATCTTGTGGCAGCGCGTCAGCCCCGCCGCACCGTTTCTTTTTGGCGCGGTGGCGGCGGGACTGGCGGCGGTAGGGATGTGGTGGTTGACGACGGATGTAATTATGCCTACAGAACATCCAAAATAAATTTTTCTTCATCGCTCAGGCGGGCGAGCGTTTCCGGCTCCAGCCACTTGCGCTGATCAAGCTGTTGGGTCTGGTCGCGGCGACAGAAGTAAGCGTGCATGGCGCGCCGAGGCTTGTCGGTCTTGTTGAGCGTGCCGCCATGCCAGGTGTGCGAATTGAAGATTACCACGGTGCCAGCCGGTGCCAGCAGTTGCACTTCGTCCGGATGGGGCTGCGTTGGATCTGGCATCACATCTTTCGGCCCCTTGCCAGATCGGTGCGAACCGGGCACAACGCGCGTCGAGCCATTCTCCGCCGTAAAGTCATCTAGTAACCAGATCGAATTACAAACATAGTAATCGCCCGGTTCGACGCCGCCGCGCCAATCAACATGTAGCCCTTGCAAGCCCTCACCGGGCAAGGCGGCGCGCGCGTTCAACGACGAAAGTTTGAGATTGTTATTCAAAACATGCGCAATCGCGGCCAGCACGCGGGGATGAGTAAAACAGATTGCAAAGAGCGGATCTTTGTTGACAAGATTACTCAGCCGAATCGTGCCTTTTTCTTGGTGTACTTCCGTGCCTGCTTGATCACCTTCTTCGATCGCCAATGCTTCTAGCCGATTGGCAATCGCTTGCACTTGGTCTGCTGACATAATCCCCGGCAGCGGCAGATAGCCATTATCATCGAGAAATTGTTTTTCTTCGACCGTCAAGGTGTCGGCGCGCACGCCCAGGTTGTACAGTGCTTCTGTGGTGTTCATCGCTACTGCTTCCATTCTAATTTAGCTCCATTTGTTTTATGATTCGGTTGCTTCTTCATCGCTCGGAACGATCAACTCGAGTTGGGTAATCAACCTAGGTACATTGCCGGTTGCTGTATTCCACAATATGTCCAGGTCTACCTTCATGTAGGCATGGAACAGAAAGTTGCGCATTCCGACAACTGCGCGCCAAGGGATCTGAGACTGTAGACTACGCGTTTGTTTGCTGATATTAGCGCCTGCTTCACCAATGATGCCAAGCGAATAACACAAAGCGCGCCGTAATAGTAAGTCCGTATCGATATCTGCCCGCGTTTTACCCTGGGTGAACTGAAGCGCTTCACGTGCATAATCCAACATATGGCGCAAACGCACAACGTCATCGTTTTTCATAGAGTACCTTAGCCTGCTCGATCACTTGTTGACGGAAATACTGGCTAAGCGCACCTGGGGTTAATAGATCGACTTGCCGCCCCAGAAGGTCAGTAAGCTCTTCTTGCATACCAAACAATTCTATAAAGCCGATAGCGGCCCCTGGCGTAAACTCCACCAATACATCAATATCACTCTTTGGGGTAAAATCAGTGCGTAGCACAGAGCCAAATAAGTAAAGTTTACGAATTGGGCGGCTTTGACAAAAAGCAATTAATTCATCGAGCGGGATGTCAATGTTTTCTAAAACCGGTTCAATTGATCGGTCGGATACCTCGGATACCTCGGATACCAGTGGTTGATGCATCACAATTACATCCTTTTGCAAGCCCTGTAGGGTGGACGCACGCGTGATTATAATCTATTCTACGCGCCAGGAAAATTTGCGCTAGGGCTACATCGTTACGTTGTTATGGCAATTATGCATCTTCTTTGTAACCGATTTCTGCCCAGATTTTTCGCGTATATTCAACCGCACCCGGCGCTGGCTCAATCTCGCCTACAATCGAACTTGGTGGCTGGCCGGGGCCGGCATCCTCTGGCCATGGTGACCAGTGGTCATTCTCGACAATTTTGCGCGCAGATTCGTCGCGGAAATCGGGCACCGCAAAGGGGCGACCGTCTTCCAAGGCGCTCTTCCAGGCCAGGATGCCAACGCTGCTCATGGCGACGCCACGGTAAACGTTGAGATAGGGCTGTTCGCCGCTGCGGATGGCGTTGCCAAAGTGGAAGCTTGTCCAGAAGTCACCACCACCGGTCAGCGTGCGGGTCCAAAAGCTCATCGTGGTGGG
>JBBRVA010000373.1:0-7713 GCA_038247295.1 Caldilineales bacterium
CAGGTGGCTGAAAGAGCGGCGCTAGCAAAAAGTAATCCCAAATCCCTTGGCTAAGCACCATCTGTGGATGATAGACACTGTGGATGCCAATGCCGTCATTCAATTTAAGATGCCGCTCGCTGCCCCATTGGCGGACAGCAATGTAATTGTAGGCACTTTCGTCTTCATAGATAATTGCGCCATCCGTGCCATCGTCCCAACCGCTGCGGATCGAGGAGGCCGGCTGCGTGAAGAGCGCCAATGCGAACACACCGCCCAGGGCCAACAACGGAATCCAACGATAGCGTTGGCGCAAACTTCCCACAGCCACCACAATTAGCAACGCCATTGCCAGCAGATAAAAAGTCCAGCGTGTGCCATAGCTAGGAATGAGCCAAAGCACAGGTAGAAAAGTGCCAACCAGGCTACCCGCGGTCGCAATTGCATAAAGCCGGCCAGCTGTCGCGCCACTTTGTTGCAGATCGGTCACCGCCAGGCGCACGGCCCACGGGCTAACCGTACCCAACAAAATAACGGGCAGACTAAAAAGCAACAAGACCGCCAGCATTGCGCCAATCAGCAGGCCAGCGCTAAAACTATCTAAACCACGGGCGGCCCACCGTAGCACAGTGGTGCTACAGGCAGGAACCAACGCTATCCCCAAGGCGGCCAGGGTGATTGTCATTTCTAACCCGCGCCGGTGCGGAAAGCGATCGGCTAGTTTGCCCCCCAACCAAGCGCCAATCGCCAAGTAGAATAAGATCATGCCAATCAACGCAGCCCAGACGATCTGGTTATTGCCAAAAGCCGGCTCAAGCAAACGGGCAGCGCTTAATTCCACGCCCAATGTCGCGGCGCCGGCAGTAAAGACAAGCAGGGAAATATATTTCACAACTACCTTTATCTTACAATTAGACGAAGTTGAACACCTGTGATATGCTTACGGATGGTTTAGTGCCAACAGACTGTGATTAGATTGTACCAAAGTCAGCACAGTCAACCAAACCTACCCTTCAACAATAGGGCTGTTCTTATGCCCAACAGTATACTGAAAATGAGCGATAAAAGTAGCATACGGTACCATCATTTACGCCGAACGGGCTAGATCAAGCCGACCGACCGGGCGTCTACCAAGCACGCCAACTCATCTATCGCTGTGAACCTTTATGGTTGACATAGAAGTATCAATTTTTCTACTTTCCCCAAACTTTACCCTTTTAGTGAAAGGATCCTTATGCGTAAGTTTATCCAGTTACTATCCCTGCTGTGTGTCATCGTGCTGATCGCCGCTTGTGGCGGTGGCGCAGCAGAACCCACCGCCGCACCGGCCGCTGTCGAAGTAGCAACCGAAGCGCCAACTGAAGCACCGGCCGCCTCGGAAGCCGTAACGGAAACGACGACGACGACCGAAACCACGGAAGTGACGGCGACTGAAGCCACCACGGCTACTTCGTCGACCGCCGAGGGTAGCATTGCCGTACTTCTGCCCGATAGTGCCTCCTCTGCGCGTTGGGAAAATGACGATCGCAAATTCCTCTCGGCCGCCTTTGATGCCGCCGGCGTAGAATACACGATCGTAAACGCCGAAGGCGACGCTGCGGCACAACAGACGCAGGCCGAACAGGCGATTACCAATGGCGCCAAAGTTATCTTGCTCGTCAACCTGGACAGCGGCAGCGGCGCGGCCATCATTGCCCTAGCCCGCGAAGCTGGCGTCCAAGTCATCGACTACGATCGCCTGACCATCGAAGGTGAAGGCGCCGACTTCTATGTCAGCTTTGACAACGAATCGGTCGGTCGCTTGCAAGGTGAAGGTCTAGTGGCCGCCGTCGAGGCTGCTGGCATCGAAGCGCCCGAGGTGGCCGTGCTCAACGGTTCACCAACCGACAATAATGCCACCCTCTTCGCCAATGGCTACAACGGGGTCATCGATCCGCTGTTCGAAGCGGGCGACTGGACCAAAGTCGATGATCAATCGGTGCCAGATTGGGACAACCAACAGGCGCTTGTGATCTTCGAACAAATGTTGACCGCGCACCCCGAAATCAACGCCGCCATCGCCGCCAATGACGGTCTGGCGCAGGCTGTGATCTCGGCGCTGGAAAACCAGGGCCTAGACCCGATTCCGGTCACCGGTCAGGACGCCACCGTAGGTGGCATTCAGAACGTGTTGGCTGGCAAGCAGAGCATGACCGTCTACAAGGCGATCAAGGCCGAAGCTGAAGCCGCCGCCGCCCTGGCGATTGCCTTGCTGAATGGTGAAGATACCGCAGCGATGGCCACCGGCAGCGTCAACAATGGCACGAACGATGTACTGTCCGTCTTGCTGGTGCCGGTCTCCGTCACCAAGGACAACGTTGCCGAAACCGTGATCGCCGATGGCTTCCGCACTTGGGAAGAGATCTGCGTGGGCGACTTCGAGCAATTCTGCCCAGCGGATCGGTAATAGAATGACAAGATGAAGGGATGACAAGATGACAGGATGACATAGGGATTTCCCAAGTCATCGTCCGACCACAGGTCGGCGTCATCTTGTCATCCTGTCATCCCTCATCCCTTCACTCTAGGACAAGAAATCAATGGCCGACCAACCTCTACTCGAACTGCGCGGCGTATCGAAAAGCTTTGGTGCAGTGCAGGCGATCTCTACTGTAAATTTTACGGCGCATACAGGTCAGGTCATGGCGCTGGTCGGCGACAATGGCGCCGGCAAATCGACGCTGATCAAGGGCATTGCTGGGATTTACCCGTTTGACGAAGGTGAAATTTATTTTGATGGCAAGCCCGTCACCATTCGTAGCCCGCGCGATTCGGCAGCGCTAGGCATCGAAGTTGTCTATCAAGACCTGGCCCTGGCTAATAATTTGGATGTCGTGGCCAATATGTTCCTGGGTCGCGAGCGCACAGGCGGGTTAGGCCGGCTGGACGAAGCCGGCATGGAGCGTGCCGCGATTGAGACGCTCAACTCGCTTTCCGTGACGACACTACGTTCGGTGCGTTTACCTGTAGCTAGCCTCTCCGGTGGTCAGCGGCAGGCCATTGCCGTCGCCAAAGCCGTGATGTGGAACTCCAAACTGGTTATTTTGGATGAACCAACCGCCGCGCTTGGGGTTGCACAGACGCGCCAGGTGCTAGATCTGGTGAAGCGGCTGGCGCACAATGGGTTGGCGGTGGTGCTAATTTCGCACAATTTGCACGACATTTTTGAAGTCGCCGATCATATTGCCGTCTTGCGGCTAGGGCAGAATGTGGGTGTTTATGCCACGGCCCAGACGACCCAACAAGATATTGTGTTGGCGATGACGGCGGGCCGACTGACCCATGTACCCGGCATGGTGGAAGCGTAACAAGGAATAGACATCTGACAGTAAAAGCCGACTACTGTCTACCAACTACCGTCTACTACCCACTCCAGTTCAAGGTGAAGGATGAGCACAACAAAATCGGCTCCCGCAGAAAATGCCTTGCTTGCCAGTCAAGCCCAGCTTTCAGTTGGTGATTATGCTAGCAATTATTTCCGCCGTGTCCGTGCGGGTGATCTAGGTGCGCTGCCGATTGTCGTGGGCTTAGTCATCATTGCCACGATTTTTCAGACGCAAAACGAAAATTTTCTCACCGCACGCAACTTTGTCAATCTCATTGTTCAGATGGCGGGCATTACCACAATTGCGATTGGCCTGGTCTATGTGCTGCTCTTGGGCGAAATCGATCTTTCAGTCGGCTATGTAAGCGCGGTCGCCGGGGTAACAATGACCTTGCTGCTGAAAGGTGGCTTGCATCCGCTCAGTTTCGTAATCTGGATCCTCGGCTTGTTTGGCATCGATCCGGCCACGTTAGAGAGTCTCAATTTTCAACTGCCGCCGCTGCCCTGGTTTGGAGCGATTCCGCTGGCTCTGCTCGTGGCGGCGCTGATCGGCATTTTGCACGGCAGCATTATCACCCGCTTTCAATTGCCGGCTTTTATTGTCACCCTGGCCGGTCTGCTGGCCTGGAATGGCGTGGTCCTGATTCTGGTCGGTGAAGGCGGCACGATTGTGCTGCAAGATAAAGTAGCAATCGGGATTGCCAACACGTATCTGCCCGCCACCTGGGGCTGGATCGTAACCGCGCTGATGGTCTTGCTCTACGCCCTGGCCCAATTTGCCCAGATCCGCACGCGGCGGCGGAGCAACCTGGCGCACACCCCGATTTTTCTGGTGTTGTTACAGGTTCTCTTTTTGGCCGTCGTGGCGGCTGCCGCCGTCTACATCACGACGCAAGATCGAGGTGTACCGGTGATCGGGCTGATCTTGATTATTCTGCTGGCTGGCTTTACCTATCTGGCCACATCAACTCGGTTTGGGCGCTATGTATACGCAGTCGGTGGTAACCGCGAAGCAGCCCGTCGAGCGGGCATTCAAGTTGATCGCATTCGCGTCTATGTCTTTATGATCTCCAGCTTGATGGCCGGCTGCGGCGGTCTTATTTTAGCGGCGCGTTTGCGTTCGGTGGCTACAGATGCCGGCGGCGGCAACCTGGTGCTCAACTCGATTGCGGCTGCCGTGATTGGTGGCACCAGTCTCTTTGGTGGCAGCGGCCGTGTGGTCAGTGCCTTGCTCGGTGCGCTGGTTGTTGCCAGCGTCGAAAACGGCATGGGTCTGCTCGGCTTGAGTTCGGGGGTCAAATTTATTATTACTGGCCTCGTCCTGTTGGTAGCCGTGCTCGTAGATGCGATCTCGCGGCGGGGGCGGGCGCAGTCTGGGATCGCCTGAACTTTAGCAGTTACACATAGGACTTACGCAAAATCACAGAATTTACGCTGGCTGAGCTTGTCGAAGACAGCTTCGACAAGCTCAGCCAGCGTAAGTCTTAACACGATTTGATAATCGACAACAGACGATAGACGACAGCGCGCATAGACTGTCTCTATCGTCGCTTTATTGTTTGGCGCTGGTGAAATTTTCAACGGCGATTGTAGACTGAACAGCAGGGAGCGGGATGGGAACACAAAGTGTAGGCTGGGGGCGGCTGACAATCCGCCGGGTGCTGCAATTGGACGCGCCAGTCATCGAACGCAGCGAAGCAGAAGTACACGCTGAAATGCAGGCCAACTATCGCTGGAATTTTGCCGTTAATCTGGGCGATGGGGCATTTTTTTGGTTTGGGCTTAGCTTTATATCGGCGACCACCATCTTGCCGCTCTTCTTAAGTAAGCTGACCAGCGGCCCATTTTGGTTTGCGCTGCTGGCCGTGCTCGGGCAATCGAGTTGGTATTTGCCCCAACTTTTCACCTCCGGAGCAATCGAGCGGGTAGCACGCAAAAAACCGCTGGTGGTGCATCTGGGTATGATCATCGAACGCCTGCCGCTCTGGCTGCTGCCCGTGGCTGCATTACTATCGGTGCGCAGTCCACAGTTGGCCCTGGCGCTTTTCTTTATTGCTTATGCTTGGCATGGGTTGGGGGCGGGGGTGATTTCGCCGGCCTGGTCGGACCTGATCGCGCGCGGTTTTCCGGTGGAAAAGCGCGGTCGCTTTTTTGGCTTTACGTCGTTTGTCGGCACAGGTTTGGGGGCGATTGGCGCCATCTTTAGCGGTTGGCTGCTGGAAACCTATCCATTTCCAACTAATTTTGCCTATGCGTTTTTGATTGCCACCGTCGCTGTCACCCTGAGTTGGTTTTTTATCGCCATGACGCGCGAGCCAGTCCCCCACACGCATGTGCAACAAGTGGCGCAGAGCGGCCAAACGCGTCGCAAACTGCTCCAAATTCTACGCGGGGATGCCAATTTTCGCCGGTTCTTGTTAGCCCGCTTGCTAGCCACGGTGGGCAACATGGGCGCGGGCTTTCTCACGGTAGCGGCGGTCTACCGCTGGCAGATTGCCGATAGCACCGTGGGCATTTTTACCACGGCGCTGCTGGTAGGGCAAACACTGGGCAATTTATTTGCTGGTCTACTAGCAGATCGCTGGGGTCACAAAATCACGCTGGAACTGGGCATTGGCGCCGCTGTTGTGGCCTACGCGTTGGCCTGGTGGGCGCCCAATGTGGACTGGTATTATGCGCTCTTCTTTTTGCTCGGCACCGCCAACGGCATCACGATTGTGTCTGGCGTCTTAATTGCACTGGAATTCTCGCGGCCCCAACACCGGCCTACCTACATCGGCATTGCCAACACGACGGTGGGCATCGGCAGTGTGATCGGGCCGCTTGTTGGCGGTCTACTGGCAACGCTGAATTATGGCTGGCTCTTTGTCCTGTCGGCGTTGATTGGGGTACTAGCGCTGGGCCTGTTACATTTTACGGTACTGGAGCCACGGCGACAGAAAGATTTTTTTGCGGTGGAGTAACGGGACATTTTGCGCTAAAGTTGCCCTTCTCTAGGATACGACAGTGATGACGAGTTTACCTTGGGCGTCGCCTGCGCCCAAGGCATAGAAGGCAGCCGCAGTTTCAGCTAATGGATAAGTACGGCCTATCACCGGGACGACTTTGCCGGCTGTAAAAAGCTCAATCAGCAACGCCAAATCCTTGTTTGGTTGATGGATCAAGAGCCCCAGTTTCTGACTTCCAGTCTTGGAAAACCATGTTCCCAGGAGCAAAGTCTGAAAAATTGTGCCCATAGAACCGCCGACTATGATCAACGTTCCCGTGGGACTTAAGGCGCGCTTGTAATCGAATAGCGAACGGTGGGCCACAGCATCCAAAATCAGGTCGTAGCGCTGTCCATTTTTGGTGAAGTCTGCTTGTGTGTAATCGATCGCATGATCGGCGCCAAGTGTGCGCATCACCGCCAATTTACGCGTACTGTCCACGCCGGTCACTTCCGCCCCCCAGAACTTGGCCAGCTGGATCGCAAAGGTGCCCATACCACCACCAGCGCCATTGATCAACACCTTTTGCCCCGGCTGAATCTGGCTTTGATCGCGCAGACCCTGCAGGGCGAGCACTCCCGCCTGGGGGATGGCCGCGGCTTGTGCAAAGGTCATTGCGGCTGGTTTCAGCGTCAAAGCATTTTCCTGCGCAGAGACATACTCGGCAAACCCACCCCAGCCACTGCCAGATAGATCGCCGAAGACTGCATCCCCTGGTTGAAACTGCTTGACATTTTTGCCGACAGCTTCCACCTGCCCGGCGACGTCACAGCCGAGGATCTTGTATTTTGGTTTGAAAGGGCTGTCCATCCGGGCTAGGAACGGCTTTCCACGCAGGAGATCCCAGTCCCAGGAATTGAGGGAAGCGGCATGGATTTTGATCAGGACTTCATCGTCCTTGGGTGTTGGCTTGGCGACTTCCTCCAGCTTCAGCACAGCGGGTGAACCATAGGTGTGATAAACGATTGCTTTCATCTGTATTACTCCATCGTGATGACGAGATTGCCCGTTTTGTACCCTTGTTCAACATAGCGGTGCGCCTCGACAATTTGCGCCAGCGCATAGCTGCGGTCAATCACCGCTTTGACCTTGCCCGCCTCAATCAGCGCTTTGAGGAAGATTATAGCTTCCATTTTATAGTCTGCTACCGTAGAGATGACTTGCTTGGGAGTGGTCATGGAAGTCCACCACCCTCTGATCGTGCCTGGCAGCGTTGGATTACCTAACACATAGCGCCCGCTTGGCTTGAGCGATTGAATGCTGCGGGAAAACGGGCTTTTGCCAACTACGTCGATGATGACATCATAGCGCTGCCCATTTTTGGTAAAATCGGTTTGCGTATAATCGATGACATAGTCTGCCCCCAGCGCACGCAGCATCGCC
>JBBRVA010000374.1:0-7703 GCA_038247295.1 Caldilineales bacterium
CAAGAGCAGCTAGCCTATGCAACCCGTGAAAAACGGATCATTGTTACCCAGGATGCAGACTTTCTGATCATGGCGACGCAGACCCGTGAACATTGCGGAATCACCTACGCCCGCAAAGGCACCCGTTCGATTGGAGAAGTCGTACAAACATTGGAATTGATCCACGGCGTTATGACGGCCGAGGAGATGTTTGGGCACGTCGAGTACCTCTAATTTTGCCACTTCGCTTTTAATTTTACTTAATGGACATTCACGCCCTGTTATCATACACAGCATCTATTCCAGATTTGTCAGACGTACAGAAACTAGCCGCAAGCTTGCACGCCGCCGGCCAATCTTATCATGACCATGTTTGGGGGTGGGAAGTCACGTACGAACCAGAACTCAACGAAGCAGATGCCGAAGTCGAAGTACCTGATGGTAAAGGTGGGTACACGACCCAAATTATGTCACTTTGGACACCGGCCAGTTTTGCGATTGGTGAAAGCGGGGTGTGGTTCTTTTCTTTACTTTGGGAGCATGGCGTTGATCAAGAACCCGTCGCATTTTTGGACGACCGTAACGTTTTGAAGAAAATGTGGACTACTGTAAAACAAAGCTGGAGCAACAACAAACGAAGGAGAAGCAATGACTAGTGAACAATTACTGGCCCGCATTACGATCAATCCAGCGATTTGTCATGGCAAGCCTTGCATTCGCAATCTACGGTATCCGGTCGAAATATTTTTAGAATTACTCAGTGGTGGCATGACCATTGAAGAAATTTTGGCGGATTATGAAGATTTAGAGCGAGATGACCTCTTTGCCGTGCTGGCCTTTGCGGCGCGCATGAGTCAGGTCAAGCGCGTTGCGGCCGTCCTTGTATGAAATTCTTGGTGGATGCACACTTGCCTAAGCGACTGGCGCGGCTGCTCCACCAGTTTGGACACGATACACGCCATACGCTTGACTTGCCGGAGCAGAATCGGACGAGTGACGAAACGATCAACCAGGTTGCGCGGGACGAAGGGCGGATCGTCGTAACGAAAAATTCGGATTTCGTTGACTCATTCTTGTTGGTGCGCAGACCACCGCGTTTGCTGCTGGTGTCAACCGGCAACATCGGCAACCAAGCGTTGGAGCGTTTATTGCTTGATAATATTGAACAACTTCGTGTTGGTTTTGCCACCTACGATTATATCGAACTGAGCCGGCAGCATGTCATCTTTCATCTATAAATTTTTGGTTTACCGGGGCTGGACTTGTGACGGGCTAGCGAAAGAGTAACAGTGATCGGCCGCGCATCCAGAACATGGTAGGTAAATTAGTAGAGCTTGGTTTTCAATAAGCTAAATAAATAAACACGCCTACAACTTAATTTGGACGAACTGCTAACCTGGCAGCGTTAGCCCGACCCGCGCCGCCGCGTCCTTGATCCTGGCCCACGTCACCTCTGGCAGCGGAATGCCATCCCGCGCACGGATGGCTTTGGTGCGCCATTCCACTTCACCGGGCAACAAAATCTCATCGACACCCGGCGCACAGGGCGTGGCTTTCAACTGGGTTAGAAACGCCGCCGCCTGCGCTTTGAATTCGGCCACCGGCTGAAAGGCGGCAATATCGATCGCCAGCAGCACGGTGCCTTGATCCCAGCGATAGCCGGGCAGCAGCGGAAAGCCGGCGCCACTCAGGCCCCCGCCCAGCAGTTCGATCATTACGCTGAGGGCATAACCCTTGTGCGCGCCAAAAGGTAGAATCGCGCCGTCGTCAAACTGGTCGTGCGGATTACGGGTCGGGTGGCCATGTTTGTCGATGATCCAGCCCTCCGGCACCACTTGCAATTTGCCGTGCGCCACGGCAGACGTGGCAAAGTCAAAAAAAAGTGGCGGCCGATCGGCGACCGGCAGCGCCCAGGCAATCGGGTTGGCCCCCAGTGCCCGGCGTGCGCCACCAAACGGGGCGACGATGCCACCGGGCAGCGAGCCATTGCAGATCAGTTGCCCGATTAGATCCTGTTCGGCCGCGCGCACCACATATTCGCCCACCCGCCCCGTGTGGTCGCAATGGCCCAACACCACCATGCCAATGCCGTGGGCGCGGGCTTTGGCAATCGCCAACGCCATGCCTTGCGGGATCGCCACCTGGCCCAGGTTCCACTGGCAGTCGATCAGCGCCGTGGCCGATGTCTCGTGGACGATCTTCACTTCGCCGTGTAGTTGCAAAGTCCCCGCCTGGATGCGCTCTACATACTCCGGCACGCGCAGCACCCCGTGCGAATCATGGCCGACAAGATTGCTCTCCACCAGAGAATCGGCAATCCGTTGCGCCACGGCAGATGGGGCCTGGGCGGCGCAAAAGATCGCATTGACATGCTGGCGCAATGTTTGGGCAGGAATGGTTAACATCGGTTGTCTCGTTTCTAATTTTTGGCACTCCAGGAATCCTTCCGGGAAGAGTAATAGAACCCAGGTTGTCGTCGAATCAAGCTTCTCGGAAGGGTTATAGTTGATTGGTGGTCCACCACCTTCCGGGAAGGCGGTTTCGCTGAGTGACCGGTCGGATATACGCTTCCCGGAAGGCGGTTTCGCCATTTAATTTTTGTACGCGGATATGCTCGGATGAACGCGGATATTTTTCAGCTTTGAATCCGCGCAAATCCGCGTACGCCTGATTTCTCGCGCTTTTCTTTGCGCCCTCTGACGTTCGGCGAGCTCAGTCGAGCCGCGGCTTTGCGTGAGAATCTCTCTTTCTAAAACGTCAACCTCGGCGTGGTATCTTGCCCCAACTGCGCCAAGTTGTCGCGCAGCGTGCGCACCAGCAACGTCATATCGGCGCCCAGGGCGACCATCTGAAAGCCCTGATCGCGCCGATTGACCGAGTCTGCCACACTGCGGGCCATGATGCCAGCAGCAATCCCTTTGGCCGCGGCTTTGGCTTTGATCGTCGCCAGTTCCTCCGCTATGCCATGCTCATCCCAGCTGCCCAGATGACCGGAGGCGGCAGAGAGATCCGCCGGGCCAAAGAAGATCGCCTCCAGCCCAGGAATGGCCAGGATATCATCAATTTCGGCGACGGCTTCACGGGTTTCGATCAGTGGGATCAGTAACGTCTCTTCATTTGCATAGCTGATGTACTCTTGAAAGCCCAGTCCCCACGTAAAGGCACGATCCCCGCCTACACCGCGAATACCAGCCGGTGGATAACGCCCAAAGCTGATCGCCGTCTCTAACTCTTGGCGGCTGCGCGCATAGGGCAGAATGATACCATGTGCGCCGATGTCGAGCACACGTTTGACCGCGCTCATTTGCAGTTCGGGTACGCGCACCAGCGCATTGGTCGCCGAACCACGCACGGCGCGCACATGCTCCAGCACTTCGCGGTAATCGAGGTGACCGTGTTCCATGTCAATACAGACCCAGTCCAGCCCCAGGGCGACGGCAATCTCCGTAATTGTGGGGCTTTCGACCGTGACCCAAAGGCCATATGTCGTCTGGTTAGCGCGCAGCTTTTGGCGCAGGCGGTTTCGGATCATATGGGTACCTTTGTGAGTGGTGATCCCCGCCTCACCTCCCCGTTCGCGCCCAATGGGCACCCGGCTCACTTCGAAGCCAAACAGGGGAGGAACTGCGGTCTCGTCAACGAAACTACAGTCCCCTCCCTGTTTGGGGAGGGTTAGGGTGGGGTGAGTTTTGCCGTATTAAATTTATTCGACCTACCCCCACCTTGCCTCGGGCGGATCGAACACGAAGCCGTGGAAGAGCTTGCGGTGGGCAGGCGCGAGATTATTGTAGAAGTCGGGTGAATAGCCCCAATGTTCCTGCGAAGCGATCATCCACGGGTGTTCGTAGGCGTAGTAGAGCATGATGCGGTGGCCGCCCGGTTTGGTAAAGGGGCCGCCGGCATGCCAGATCGCATTGTGGAAAAGGATGGCGCTGCCCGCCGGCGCGCAGACCTGCATCGCACCCGGGAAGAGACCGCGCTTCAGATCGGCTGGGTCGGGTTCTTCCACAGCTTTGTGGCTGCCGGGTACGAGGGTCAGATTGCCCTGATTGGGCTCGGTCATATCGCTCAGGTAATAGCCGATCTTGAGCTGCAGCAGTGGAACGGGGTGCCCCAGATTGCGAAAACCATTATCGTGGCCGTCGATGTGCCAGCCCAGCCCGCGCTGATTGATCTCGCTGCCAACCTCGACAACCGCGTCCGAGGCGTGGTGATGGGGCTTCGCATTGAGTAAACCGGTCACATAGGGCATGATCGGTGGCCAATCCAACATTTCTAGGAAGAGCGGATCGTCGCCCAGGATGTAGAAGATGCGCGTGCTCTTCTCGCCCTTGATCTGGGTCATGCCAGTTTTCACTTTGCCCTGTGCGTGTTCTGCACGTCGTTGTTCGATCACCCGGCTGAGGGCCATATTCAAACGTTCAACATGATCCGGTGATAGGAAGTTCTCGAGCACCAGATAGCCAAAGGTGTCGAAAAAGAAGCGTTCGGCCTGTGTCGGCGCGCTAGGCTCGGTGCTTTCCGCCGCCGGCGTTGCAACTTGTGCTAACATGTGGGTAAATCCTCCATAGTGGTAACTGTTGTCTGAAAAGTATTTTAGGCTTTGGAAACTGCGGGCCTCACCCCTCCTGAACAATCGCAACTGCACGCACGGGCGATGCATCGCGGGCCGTGATTTTCAAGGGCAAGGCGATGAATTCGAACTGCGTCTGCTGGATCCGGTCAAGATTGGTCAGGTTTTCGACAATCAGGATGCTGTTGCCGAGCAGGGCAAAATGGACCGGATAAGGGTAGGTGTCCACCGAAGGCGTGTCGATTCCAACCAGCGTCACGCCCCAGGCCACGAGCAATTGCGCGGCGGCCGCCGAAATCACGGGGAAATCGGTAAAATAGTCGGCTTGGCCCCAATGGCTAGCCCACCCGGTGCTGAGAATGATCCGCCGTGTCTCAACAATCATCGCTTGCTGGGGCAAGATCTCATCGGGCGTGATCTCTGCTTTGGCCGCTTTGCGGCCCAGGTCCACGAGCACCGCTGGCCCGACACAGCGCGCTAGCGGTGCTTGCTCGATCGTGTACCCCTGGTTGTAAAAGTGAAAGGGCGCGTCCATATGTGTGCCCACATGCAGACCGGTGTGCAGCCGGCTCACATTGAGACTGCCTGCCGGCGTGCCGGGCGGATGATCCGCCGGGATTGCAGCCTGGATGTGGATTTCCACGGGTGGATCGCCAGGAAAGGGCGGCGTCGCCGCGTCTAGCGGATAACTCAAGTCGATGATCTGCTTAGTCATGACGCGGTTTGCCCCGCTGGCTGGGCCAAAAGGCAATCATCTGCACTCAAGATTACGGCTTCGGTGCTGTGGGCGGTGAAGGGCGAATCCTTGACTACTTTTTCATCGCTGTTGCCTACCGCATTAAAGGCCACGATCAACGCCCGGCGCGGATTTTCGGAGATGTTGTGCGATGAGGCGTGCATCGTATTGCTGTGCCAGATCGCAATCGTCCCCGGCGCACCGATCAGCTTGATGCGCCGGTAGCGGCGGCAATAGTCCGGCAGCGCGGCGGCTGGAACGCGCAGCTGATTGTCGCCCGTCGATTCGCGCGGCGAAGATTCATGGGCGACCAGACCCGCTTGGTGCGAACCGGCCAACACCTGCATACAGGCATTGTCTTCTGTATGTTCGTCGAGCATCACCAAACAAGAGGCCATCGTGGGCTGGGCGTGATACTTTTGCCAATAGCTGTAATCCTGGTGCCAGTATTGCACCGAACCGGTGAAAGGCGCTTTGAAGGCGAGTTTACTATGGTAGATGTAAAGCGGCATCCCCATCACCGCCTGTGTCAGGCCGGCCAAGCGCGGATGGCGACAGAGCAGCGCAAAGAGCGAGTCCGTTTTGTGGACGCCAAATTGTAGCCGCGGGGTTGCGCCATCCTCGACCACCATGCCACCCTGGTTGCGGCCCGCGGCGGCGCTGACCAAGCTTTGCGTATTAAGTCGCTGCTCCTCCGCCAACACGGCCTCGATCTCGGCCTGGCTAAAGAGATTGGGAATAAGCAGATAGCCATGCGTTTGGAAGAATGCGCGTTGTTCGTTGTTTGTTGTCATCGCTCAACCTGCCTTTTGGAATTGGGTGCGGCGGGCCTGCCACGTTTCCCACACTTCGACGGTTTCGGGCTGGGCTTGGCTGCGGGCCACGAAGCCGAAAAGCCCCATCTTGGCCAACCAATCGGTCGGCGTGCCGGTCGGGCTGTAGCGCAGATCAATACTCCAGCGGATATCGTCGCTGCTGTTCATCAACGAGCGGTGGAAGGTCAAGTTGTGGAAGGCCACCACATCGCCAACCTGCATGCGCAGCGTTTCTATGCGCCCGCGCGCTTCAATATCTTCGGTGGGGATATTGTGCCGATCGTCATCCCTGGCGGTGGGCAAAAGCCCCCAGCGGTGGCTACCGGGAATAAATTGCATACACCCGTTGTGCTCATCCACATCGACCAGCGGCACCCAGATCGAAAGGATGTGCTCTGGCGCCGTCTGCGCGCCATAGTAGCCGCTGTCTTGATGCCAGGGCAGAGTGGTCAGGCGCTCGCCCGGCAACTTGGTGCGCACCCAATAATCCCCGTTGACGGTGACTTCTGGACCGAGCAGCGTTTCGGCTAACGCCAGCAAGTGCGGATGCGTGACCAGGTCGTAAACGGCTTTGCTGAACACCTCGCGGTTCCAGCCCATCGACTTGTTGGCCACATGCTGGTAGACGTATGCCAACCGCCGGCTCAAGGGCGCATCTGCATAGCGTTGCTCGATCTGCCCGCTGGCATAGAGTTGATTGGCAATTGTATCGACGGCGTCGGCAATCGCCTGGCGGACGCCGTCCAGATCGGTGTTGGCGAGCAGACCGGGCACCAATAGATAACCGTTTTCTGCATAATCTGTGCGAAAATTTTGGGTTGACAACATATCAGCACTCCTCAAATCTTGATCGCGCCGGAGGTTAGGCCTTGAATGAATAACCCGCTGCTAAAGGCAAACAGGAGAATCAGTGGGATCGAGGCGATCACATAGCCGGCGTAGAGCGGACCGTAATCAGTGCTAAACTGGCTTGTAAAGCCGAGCAGCCCGACCATCACTGTTTTTAGTTCAGGCTTGGTAATTACCGTCAACGGCCAGACGAGATCGTTCCAGATGCCATAGACCTGGAGCAAGGCGAGTGTACCCATGATCGGCTTGGAAAGCGGTAACGTGATGTGGCGCAACACGGTGAATTCACTGGCCCCATCGATGCGGGCCGATTCAAACAATTCTTCCGGCAGCCCGGCAAAGAAGGTGCGCAACACAAAGATCGCAAAGGCCTGGCCGCCGGCAGCATAGGGCAACCACAGCGCCCAGCGTGTATTGAGCAAATTGAACTCTATCATCAGCACAAAGGAGGGCACCAGCGTGAGCACGCTGGGGATCATCAGCAGCCCCAGGATTAAGTAAAAGAGCAACTCTTTGCCGATAAAGCGCATGCGGGCAAAGGCATAGGCCGACAGCGCGGCTGCTGACAGCGTCAACACCACCGCTACCAGCGCTGTCAGGGCCGAATTGCCCATGTAGACGGCAATCCCCGAGTTCCAGGCCGCGACAAACCAAGCACCTGCTTTGGTCCCACATCAGTCCCCTCCCTTGCCAGGGGAGGGCTGGGGTCACTGCCATTAAGTTAAGAAAAAATCGTTGCATTGTAGGTGCG
>JBBRVA010000375.1:0-7700 GCA_038247295.1 Caldilineales bacterium
AGCAAAAGCGGCAGCGCCAGGACCAGTTCCAATCCCCAAAACGGCCACTGGGCAAAACGATCTGTCACAAGCCCCAGCGCGAGGACAAAATTGCTGGCCCCCCAACCCCAAATCTGATACCCAGTCTCACCCTGACCATTGCTCCAACGCCACACATCGTCATATAAGGCAGAAGCATCCCAAACTAGATAGGGCAATATAAGCAGAGCGAAAGCCGCCACCGCAGGCCAGACGCGCCGAAACAGGCTCAGCAGCAGGCTTGGCAGGCTGCGCCACTCCAGCCTTTCCCCTTGGAGCAAGAGTAAGGCATAAAAAGGCGCAAAAAACCAGGCAGTCGGTTTACTGGCGCAAGCCAGCCCAAAGCAGAGCGCCGAAAGCCAAAGCGCATGGCGGTTAGACGCTGGCAGAATGGGGTGAGTTTGCCACTGGTGCCAACAGACCAGGCTAAAGATTATCCAGCAAAGCACAAATGAATCGTTGACCCCAAATAAAACGTCCAACGCCATGATTGGGTTCAACCCCAAGCAGGCGACCAGCGCCAATTGATTGCGCTCTCCCTGGACCAAGCGCGGCGCCAACGCCAATGCCACGGCTAATAGCAAAAGATAAACGATCCGCTGATCGTAAAACCCCACTGCCTGGCCCAACAGATAAAAAGGCGCGCTAAAGACAAAAGTCCATGGCAAATAGGGATAATGGTACAACGCAGTCCGGTAGCGACCAAAGCCCCACTCGGCCATCGGTGTTGCCGTATAATCTTCAATGTAGGGATTTTTGCCGCTTAGCAGAAATTGGATCGTGGCTTCGGTCTGGATCACACCGCCGTCGTGGGTATAGCTGGCCGGTCCGCTGCCCTGGCGCAACAAAATCAACTTCGCTGTAGGCAAGAAGAGGGCCGTTACCAAAATAGCTGTCAGTAAAACCCATTTAGCGCGCGTACGCCAACGGCTGGTGGGCGTTAAATCTACCACCAGGTAGCCCAGCAACCAGCCAAGCGTCAAAGCCTGTAAGACCAGCCCGATCGGATCACCAGGGCGCGGGCTGGGCGATCCGATCGCCTCCTCACCGCGCGAGGATAGCAGATTACCCAGGATGGGATGACGTAGCACATCTTGCACTAGTGTGGGCAAGGTAGATTCGGCAAAACCAACGATGCCCAGCACCGCCAACGTGAGCACCATCAGCAACAGTGCATCCCAGCCAGGCATAGACGATGGCAAGGTAGACGCGTCCAGGGCGAGCCTCGTAGGGTCGGCTGGGTTGTCAGCAGCACGTGATGCTGAATCAAAGGTCATTGTGCAGCTCGCAACGCATACAAGTTGCTGTTCGTGCCAGCCAAAAAGAGGTAGTTGCCGCTGACGGCTGCCCCGCCACCTAAAGAAGTGGCAACCAGGGGAGGGGCATTGGTCAGGACGCCCGTAATTGCGTCTAAATATTGAATGTCGCCTGTGGCGGTTACAACCAATACTACTTCGCTATCAACTAAGGGACCACCTAAGACAGCACCATTGACATTCGTCCGCCATAACTCTTTATGATCTTTGTTGCGCGTAATAGCTCTTACGTACCCATTGCCACTGGCGAAGATGGTGTTCTCATTGAGCGCCAACGCCGTAATTGGTTCTGTACCATCATAACGCCAGAGTTGCACCCCCGTATTGGCATCCAGGCTGTAAATGCGCCCAACACTATCTGCCACATAGACTTCCGCAAATGCCACCACCCCATCTGCCGAATAAACTGGCACAGTTGTCACATTTTGAATCTCGGGCCGCGTCCACACTAGTTCAAAGTTTTCTAGATCAAGCGCCCACAGGCTGCCGTCGCCCACATAGAGCAGTTGATTACCCACAGCTGGCAAATGGAGATAATTGCCGGTCGTGTTAAATTTTGCGCCTTCAATGCCACCATTGCTCCGGTTGACGGCCAAAACCTGATGCTCGGTGCCACTCATCGTACTTACATACAATTTGCCACCAGCCATCGTAAAACCACTCGAAGGCGGCTGCGGCAGGGTATTTTGCCAGACAATCGTAGCTTGATCACCCAGATCTTGCAGGGCCATGATGCGGCCATCATCATCAACCAAATAGATAAGGGTGTCTTGTACAACAGGTGCAAACCGCATTGGTCTGCCCACCAGGAAGCGCCACCGCTGATTACCGGCGGTACGTCCAAAGCTATATAAGTGGCCATCAGCACTGGCAGCCAATACGCTCTCGCCAGCTACGACCACCGGCGAAGTGAAAGCGCCACCTGCCAAGCCAAGTGAGGGCCAAGCGTTATCGAGTGGCAAACGGGGAATGCGCGGAATGCGTGCGCGATTGCTTGGATCATGGCGAACGGTTGGGTAGTCATTGGCCGGGATCGGGGTAGGCGTGAGCAACGGGGTGATGTCCGATGCCAAAGGCTGCACAGGCAACCAACGCACATCATTGGGATTAATGCTGGTCGGCGCGGCAGTCGCCAGCGCATTGTCGACCGGCGGCACATAAGCTTGGCGCGCCCAGCGCGGATCGTTCCCTAAACAACAGACGTAGACCCATTCCCCGGTGGCGTCACGACCCAGCAAATTTACTTGGGTATTAACACCCAATGTGCCGGCCTCGCGATAAACATTACTCGGTCCCAGCCGCAACACAACACCCTCTGGACGCACAACCCTGGCATTCAAGACGCTTACAAGATAGACAGTGGGCGTCGGTGTAGGAATTGGCGTCTGGGTTGGTGGCAGCGGTGTAAAGGTAGGCGTCGGTGCAACGGTTATCTCGACAATTACAGTTGGCGTTGGTGGTTCAAGTGTAGCGGTCGGTGGCACTACCGGCACCGGCGTTGGCAGTGGTGAATCGGCATAGACTGGCACGCCATAGATAGTATTAGAGTTGGCAGTCGGCGCTAAGGCAATCGCTGTGCTATTATCGAGTGGGGAGGCTGCTACTGCCGTAGGGGTTTCACCACCCCGCACATCGGGGGCAAAAATACTGGCCGGCGTATTGGTGGCGGGCACAATTAGTGGTTCTAGCGTTCCGCTTGTGGTCTGGCGTTGGATCACGGTTGCACTATAGGCGACTTGCGTCAACATATCTTCCATCACGCGCGTAGCCCGAAAGTCTGGCGTCGCGGTTGCAAACGGAGCACCCGTGGCGGTGGGAGTTGGCGTCGGCACAAAGAGAGGCCGACCTTGTGTAAGCCATAGCATGCCAGCAACACCCAGCAACAAAATTAACCCGACCAGTAAACTAATGGTAAGGATTTCGGCAGTCCGATTGCGCGCAGGTCGTCTTGGGTTTCCCCGGTAGGCAGACATACCTTATTGTAACAAGAAAAACCTAGCGTGCCAAACAGCGGGGATCGATCCCAAGCGTGAAGCTCAAACGCAGTTTGGATGTGGACCGTACAAAGTGGCAAGTAATATTTAGTTGAAAGCCAATATTACACTTTATCGCAAAACAGGAGTATAATTTTGACAAGCATGATCAAGGCGTAATTCTGGTCACAGACGAAAGATCCCGATCTGAAGTAGTCTGCCTCTAGCAAGTGACAATGATGGAGTGCCCGACCGGGAGAATCATAGGTTGCGATACTACTTATGCAAAACAATGGCGGGATCCAAACGCAAGGGCAAGTGCAGGCGGTGACCAGTACAGAGGAGCATATTCCCGAGGTAGTCTTTGCGACGCCTACCTATTTGCTCAATGGGCGAAGCTGGTCGCTGGGTAATCCATCGCCCCAACAGGTAGCTGACATGCTGGATGCATTCGTTAAATCGACTAAAAAAGTAATTGCAACCAACATAAATCTAAACTGACTGCTAGACAATAATCTATATCCGTTTACATGGTAATTTTTTTACCAATTTACCTAAAAAGCACAATCGGAGCATACCGTGAAAACTGACGAACGAAATCTGGCGCCACAACCGGCCGAAAAAATGCGCTACCTTTCTGAATTAGCGGTCTTTCAAGATCTGACACCACGCGAGATGGAAGAGTTGAACCGCATTACAACGATGAGCACGGTTTCCAAGGGACGTGTTTTCTACCGGCCAGAAGAGCCAGGCGAAGTGCTCTTTATCTTGAAAGAAGGTCGGGTTCAGCTCTATCGCATTAGCCCAGAAGGCAAAAAATTGGTGATCACGACCTTGGGGCCGCATACGCTTTTTGGCGAAATGGCCTTGCTTGGCACCAAGATGCACAATACCTTTGCCGAAGCGGTAGAAGATTGTCTGATCTGCGTGATGAGCCGCACCGATCTGGAGCGCCTCATTCTTAACAAGCCACAGGTGGCGTTGCGGCTTTTGGAGATCACCGGTAAACGCCTGCGCGAGGCGGAGGAGCGGCTGGAAAATATGGCCTTTAAAGGTATTCCAGCGCGCCTGGCTAGCTTATTGTTGCGTCTGGCCGAAGAGCAAAGCAGCGACGACATCACTGGCCTTACCCATCAAGATTTGGCGGAGAGTGTTGGCACCTATCGCGAGACGGCAACGCAGGTGCTCAACGATCTCAAGGCAGATGGCTATATTGACATTGGCCGCAAACGCATCACGTTGATCAATAAAGAGGGGTTGGAGGCAGTTGCGGAGAGTTAAGCTAGTGAGCGGTAATCAGCAACTAGTACACTTGGGCGGAAATAACCATACTATTCTCCGGTGAATCAGTAGTGAATCAGTAGGACAGTGAGACAGTACAAACACTGTTCTACTGTCCTACTGATTCACTGTCTTACTTACGCCCAAGTGTACTAGTTAGTTTAGAGCCGTGGCTACTACTCGCTGATAACTGCTTTTTTTCAACTCTTTTTTGCCTTCGCAGTTGACATTTGTGTAAAAGCCAATTACAATCTTGCCATTCAGACTTTGTGCGCTTTGTAACAAACCAGGACAAGTAGCGTAAATTGCAATCATTACGATTGATATGGCTCGGTTTGCCAGGCGTGGCACGGTATTCATCTAACAATAACTGAACATTCGCTTCAGGAGGTTTGATCGCTATGACCCATGTAATTTTCGACCTGTGTATCCGCGATGGCGCTTGCGTAGAAGTGTGTCCGGTTGAATGTATTATCCCTGGCATGCCAGAAGACGAATGGCCCTGGTATTATATTGACCCCGACACCTGCATCGACTGCGGTGCATGCGTACCAGAATGTCCAGTGGATGCCATTCTGCCCGAAGAAGATCTTCCCGACGAATATGCCTACACGACCGAACTGAATGCGCTCTATTTTACCGATGGCCCCGGTTACGCAGCGCTGAAGAAGTAGGTTCTCGTATCTTTGTGTTAAAAACCTCTGCTTTGGCAGAGGTTTTTTATATTGGCGGTGCACAGTGATTAAAATTCAAGTAGCACGGCGTACGCTGTGGCTCATCCAGATTTTAAATAAAAGGAAGGCACGAACAATTTATGACAGAAGATGCTAAATCCATGCAACCCGACTGGACCGATGTCCAGCGTGTGCTCGTTATTATGGCCCACCCAGATGACCCCGATTTCACCTGTGCTGGCACCGTGATTCAGATGGCGCAGCAGGGGATTGAAGTGACCTACATGATTTTGACCAATGGCGACAAGGGCAATCATAATCCAGAGATTACGCGCAATCAATTGATCGCGATGCGAAAAATAGAGCAGCGCAACGCAGCGGATACATCGGGTGTTAAACACGTTCTCTTTATGGGCGAAGAAGATGGCTTTCTCCGCCCCACGCCAGAGATTCGCATGCGCGTTACCCGCGAAATCCGTCGCATTCGGCCACAACTCGTCATCATCACCGACCCAGAGCGCTATTTGGTGGGCGACAGCTACATCAACCACCCCGACCACCGCAATGCCGGCTTGGTGGCATTAGAGGCCATTTTCCCGGCGGCGGATAACATGATGTTCTATCCTGATCTGGCGGACGAAGGCTATTTGCCCCACAAGATTAGCCAGATGTACGTCTTTGGTCACCGCGATCCGAGCGTCAGGATCGATATTACCGCTGTCGTCGAGACGAAAATTCAGTCTATCCTCTGCCACAAAACCCAGATCCAAAACCCAGAAGAGGCACTAAAGCGCTGGTTGGAACGCTGGGGCGAAAAACAGACCGATGGCTCAATGCGCTATTTTGAGCAATTTAAGGCGATGCGGTTTGGGTAGTACTGCAACCCAGTTGGTAGGCCACGTTGCTGCATTATCCCATTGCAGCGAACAGGCTGCTCTCCAAGTCAATTCGCGTGTGGCTACTCGATATTCTCGTAAAATTCTGGTCCTTCTTTTTTACCTACTTTTTGAATGGTTACAATCGCATCAGCGTCATCCACTCGATAAACAATGCGGTAGTCTCCTAAGCGAATTCTGTACCGGTTTGGTCGATTCCGTAATTCGATAGCTACTTCAGGGCTAGGATTGTCAACCAAACTCTGAATAGTACGCTTGACCCGTTGCCGGAGATAATCAGGCAAGCGTTCAATGGTCTGTAGTACACCTTCTTCAAACCTAAGCCGGTACTTTTTCTTCATCCTGCGCCCATGCCTCTAATTCTTCTGGCGACATTTCAACTAGTTTGCTTTTGCCGGTAGCAATGTTCAATTCTGATTGCAGTGACCAAACGGTAGATTGCAGATCATCTAATTCTTCCAGCAGAGCGTCCCATTGCTCAAACGAGACAAGGACGGCAGCGGGTCTCCCGCGCTGGGCCAAGTAAACCGGGGCTTTGCTCATTTTATGTAGCACTTCAGCTTGGTGGATTCGTAAATCGCTCATGGGAACAATTTGTGGGGCTGCACTCATATGTATCTCCTTGCTAACCATTCACGGCTAATTTATGGCTAACTTTACATGGATCTAAGCATTTTTGTCAATTGCAATTGTGGTGAATCGACACTTTCACCCCCACCGTTGGCTTTACCGTAACGCAAATAGGCAGGAATTTGTCCAGTAAAAACATAAAAAAGAAGGGAGTGGCTCGGCCACTCCCTTCTTTTTTATGTTTTTACTTAAGCTTACTGCATAGCGTTGGCCACTACGCACTACCGACTATTGTACTTCCGACATCAACTCTACTTGGCGCTCGTTCGCGGCCGTGTTGACTTCATCCAACGTCGCCTGAATGTCGGCGCCCTGAATGATCGCATTGAACGCCTCTTCCAGGCCGTCACGGGCGCCCTGGTAGGAGATCAATTGCGGCTCGTAGTAGGCAAAAGGCAACAAGTCCACGGCCTGCGCCCACTGCGTGTTTTCGCTCAGGTAGTCGCCCAAGAAATCGAGCGTGCTGGCACGGGTGGGGAAGTAGCCACTGAGTTGGTCCCACTTGGCCTGAATTTCGGGTGACGTAAACCACTTGATGAAATTCCAAGCGGCCAGTTGTTGTTCCGGCGTGGTCACAGTAATCATAACGTCGCCACCATACACATTCTGCACCGGTTCAGCTGTCGTGTGCGGAATTGCAGCAACGCCCCACACATCCGGCTCGGCGCCGGCTTCTTCGGCGACAGTCTTTATGTCACCAGCAAAGAACGGAATACCAGAGCTGGAGCCTTGCGCAAAGAGGGCGCGGCGGGCAGCAAACTCGGCATTGGTGAAACCTTCTGGATCATCGAGGAAACCAGCGCAGCCTTCATCAACCATGCTCTTGAGCAAGGTAAGGGCATCAACCGTGGGCTGGCTGTTAAGCACATAACCGGTGCCATCTTCGGTGAGGATATCGCCACCAAAGGCGTA
>JBBRVA010000376.1:0-7677 GCA_038247295.1 Caldilineales bacterium
AAATCGCGCCTTTGACAACTTCCCACCGCTCGAACATGGCCAGTGGTGGGGCAATGCCCAGCGCCGAGATTATAACGCGGCAACGGGGCTCGAATTGCACAATTGTGTCGAAGCGGGCGAGCCTTTTGAACGGCTGATTGATCATCCCGGTTGGATCAACTATGTGCGGCGCTATTGTGGTGAAGAGAAATCCTACGTAGAAGGGCTTTTCATCGATGAGTGCATTGCCTCGATTCGGCGATCAGGTGGTCATCATCCCGTGCATTCGGGTGGTTTTCAGGGCGCACTGCGTGGCCGCTATCTCTATACCAATGGCGTCTTTCGCTGCGGCCAGTGCAACATCATCCTCGGCTTAACCGATGTCCACGAAGGTGACGGCCCGACCATGGTCGTACCGGGCAGCCACAAATCGAACTTTCCGCACCCCAACACCGGCAATTACGCCAATCTCGACCGCATGGATAATTTGGACGGCGCGGTGCCTGTCTACATGGACAAGGGCGACGCCTTGCTTTTTGTCGATGGTTTGATGCACGGCGGCAGCAGCCGCAGCAATCTAGAAGGCGAACGCCGGGTGACGATCTATCGCTACGGCGTCAAATGGGCGACGACGCGTTACGGCTTCGAATATTCGCAGCCCTTGCTCGACCGGCTCACCCCCGAACGGCGCAAGATTTTGCAGCCAATCCCGCCCCATCGGCCTGGGTGATCTTATGGGGCCTAACTTTCTCTGATCACAGGAATAGGATGAGAATCTTTACCAACAGTTCACGGCTATGTTACACTGCAAATAATTCTAGCGACCCGACACTTTGCCGCAGGGTTGGCTGACGAACTGGCTGAACTCAATGCAATCGAAGATAATCGCTCTCTGACTGAGCTAGAACAGACAGAGCAGGTGCAATTGTTGGCTGCCTACGAACGGTCCATTTTGCGCCGGGCCCAAGCATTTGCTGTGCTTGCCCGGCGTAATCACCCTGTTCCTCAATATTCAGACTTGACACTTCCTACATGAGTCACAAAGCCATTCCGCGGCGATTGCGACGTTGGCTCGAAAGCTTGGGCGATCTATGTGAGTACGGCCGGGCTTCCGAGCGCGTCATGGGTATTGTCCATGATGCAGATCATATTATTCCACAGACCAAAGGTGGTCCCACGAATCAAACTAATTTGTGCCGCGCTTGCGCGTCGTGTAATACGCGCAAAGGGGATCAAGTTCAAGCACTGGATCCCCAAACCAAACAGCAAACCCCCTTGTTCAATCCACGCCAACAAAGCTGGGTAGAACACTTTGCGTGCAGTGAAGACAGCACAGAAATCATTGGTTTGACGGCGTGTGGTCGGGCTACGGTCGAGGCACTCAAGATGAACAATCTACGGATGGTGCGTGCCCGTCGGCTATGGGCTAGCGTAGGCTGGCATCCTCTAGCATAATTAGACGCACGGAAATTTAAGAACTATATAACCACTAACCTCACCCCTAAATCCCCTCTCCGCTGTTTGCTAACCATTACCCACAAGTTTGGCCAAGCACGCGTTTCCCCGGGTATCTCCCTGAAAGCTTTAGAGCTCCCAGGAAGATTTTACCGAGCATCTCCTCTGGCGGATGATGTAGATAAAGGCAAGCCGAGCAGGAGAGGGGCTAGGGGGTGAGGTCTACGCCGCCACCTTCGTCATCTTGCCCTTATCGGCGGCCGATGCGTTGGCGCGGGCCTCGGCGGCATTGTGGGCCATTTCCTCGACGCTCTTGACATGCAAACGCGCTGCACCCGCGGTTTGAACGGTTTTGACGCGCGTGCCGTTGCGCTCGGCGGCCTCCAAGCGTGCCTGCGCCGCGGGAATTTCCGCGGCGTATTGGGGCAGCCATTTCGCCTGCGCCACCAACAACTCATCCGTCATCTGCCAAACTTCTTCTGGGTTGCAGACCGCGCCGACAAGCGGATCGTGCAGCATGGCCTGCTTGAGCAGCGTAACATCGCCACGCACGGCCGCTTCGACCGCCATTTCTTGGACGCGCACGCTGGCCGAACAGGTGGCGGCGCAGGCCAGCGGCAGATCACCCACGACTGGCATGTTGATCCCGGTGCGATCGACATAGCCGGGGATTTCGATGATGCAGCCGTTGGGCAAATTGGTGATGTGGTTCTGGTTGGGAATGTTGAAATGGCCGCGATAGGTACGCCCTGTTTCCAATGCCTCGATGATATAGGAACCGTGTTCTTCGCTGCGTTTGTCGGGGCCAAAGACCGGTGGCGTTTCGGCCAACCACTTGGGATAGTCGGTCTCGAACCAGCGTCGGCCTTCGGTGCAGACGCGCAGATAGCCGCCCGTCTCACCATTGATCCAACTGGTCATATCGATCCATTGCGGGATTTCGGCGACGCGCTTGCGATACCAGGGCAGATATTCGCTGAGGTGGCCGTTGGACTCGGTGCTGTAATAGCCGAAGCGGCGCAACACGTCGATGCGCACCTTTTCGGTTTGCGGATATTGTGAATGGCCTTCAAAAAGTTCTAACATCATTGGGATCAGATCGATGCCCCGCCATTCGGCATGGACGAACCAAGTTTGGTGGTTGATCCCCGCTGCGCTCACTTGCACATCGCGGCGATGGAGTTTTTCGTCGGCGCCAATCATGCCTTCGCGCTTGGCCCATTCTTCCACACAGCGGGTGATCTGCCAGTGCGCCCCCTGTACCCCATGGCAGAGACCAATCGTGCGCACACCACCGTACTTGTTGCACGCCCAGGTGTTGATCGCCATCGGGTTAGAATAGTTGAGGAAGAGCGCATCCGGCTTGGCCACTTCACGAATATCCTTGCAAATGTTGAGCAGCGCTTGGACTGTGCGCTGGCCATACATAATGCCGCCAGCGCAGATCGTGTCGCCCACGCACTGGTCGATGCCATATTTCAGCGGAATGTCGATATCCAATTGGAAGGCATCCAGGCCACCCTGGCGGATCATGCAAATTACATAGTCGGCATCGGTGATCGCCTCGCGTTGGTCCGTTGTGGTAATGATGCGGGCGGGCAGGTTGTTGGCCTGGATGTCGCGCTCGCACAGTTGCGTCACCATGTCCAGGTTGGCCTGGGTAATATCCATCAGGGCAAAGGTCGTGTCGCCCAGTTCGGGTACAGCCAGTAAGTCGTGCATCAGGCGGCGCGTAAAGCCAATCGAGCCGGCGCCGATCATTGCGATTTTAATTGTCATTTGGTTTCCTTTCGAGCAAAATATTTGTTACAAACACAAGCGAGCACTATTTTGGACTGTTCCTATTTTCGCAGATTGCCACCATTCTTACAAATCTGCCATCGAGATCACTTGTTACCGGTTGGTTCGGTCAGGAGATTTCTGGGCATGAGCCTTAACTTGAATTAGTGGAAGCAGTAAAAATCGAATATAATAGGGCCGCACCGTTATGTGAAATAGGAGTGACTGGATAGAAAAATGATCACACCGGTTTTAGAACAAGATCCTTATCGCTTACAACCAGCGGATGAGTATCCCGCTTCCGACGGACAACCTATGGCTGAAACAGAGATTCATTTGTTGGCTATGATCCATTTGATTGGCGCGCTACGCTATTTTTTCCACCGGCAAACCGACATTTACATTATTGGCAACATGTTTCTCTACTACCGCAAAGGCAACCCCAAGGCACGTCGTGCGCCTGATGTGATGGTCGTCAAAGGGGTGGATGCCACCATTCGTCGGCGTTCGTATAAACTTTGGGAAGAGGGGGTTGCCCCTTGTTTTATCGTGGAACTCACTTCGAAAGATACGCAGCGCGAAGATACAATCAGCAAGGTCTCTTTGTATGCCGCGCTAGGTGTGCGCGAGTACTTCTTGTTTGATCCGTTGCATGAATATCTGGGTGAACAACTCCAGGGTTACCGGCTGGTCGAATCCGAATATATACCGATCATGCCCGATGAGGATGGCGATCTGTATAGCGAAGAATTGGATCTGATTTTAAGCGTCAAAGATTCATTCTTGCGCATCGTCGATCCTAAAACGGGCAAGTATGTGCCCGGCTTGGAAGAAGCGGCAGAAATTGCCGTTCAAGCAGGCGAACGTGCCGAGATAGAAGCACAGCGCGCCGATGCAGAAACGCAACGCGCTGAGACGGAAGCACAGCGCGCTGTGAAAGCGGAAGCAGAAGTTGCCCGCCTGCGCGCCTTATTGGACCAAACTGGAGCATCAAATTCTATTTGATTTTATCACTTTACAACAAAAAGCGACGGGACACATTTTTTCGTGTCCCGTCGCTTTTTATTTTACCCCATCGGATCTGAATTGTTTACGCTAGTGGGCTTGCGGCGACCAACCCGGTGCGCACCGTCCAGGCGAAAAAATCGTTAATAGCCTTTTCTGCGTCTGGCATGGTGTCGCGCCATTGGCTGAGCCATTGACTGTCGATGGCGGCCAACCAATTTGGATGACCATCTTCCAACCAATCATCGGCCATCGCTTCCAGCCCTGCCCGGTAATTGGTCGCCAGATAGGGGCGCACATGGACAAGGTGGCCTAGATAGCTGTCCACGGCACCCAGCAATGTGCGTTCATGCACAATGGCATCTGCTGTCATGGTTATTGCCAGGGCCCGGTGATAGCCACTGTGGCCGGACGTGGGATCTCATCGCCACCATGCGGCCAGTGGCTGCTCAAGGCGTCAATGCTCTCGGATTCTTCGCCAGGATGTTGCACAGAGAGAAACATCGTGCTGCCATCTGGTGTCCAGCATTGGCCGGTCATTTCGCAATGCACTGGGCCAGAAGCAAATTGATAGGCTACACCAGCATCGGGGCCGGTGGTGCGGAAGAAGAACATTGCATTGTTGCCCTGGAAACTATAAATGCCGCTGCCTACGCGTGAAGACGAGATATCGGTCACCATCCACAAATTGCCCTCGCCGTCGAAAAGCATGTTATCGGGCGAAGAGAACCCGCTCTGCGGGCCACCAGTGGCAAAGATTTCCCAACCGAAAGTCAGTGCAGTTGGATCGTCATTTTCTTCTTGCAAGCGTACAATCTGGCCGTGGAAGTTGCCGTGGCCAGTGTTGTTGGTCAGCGCAATGTAGACGCTGCCATCCAGCGGATGAATCTCAATATCTTCTGGGCGATCCATGGGCGTGGCTTTAACGGCTAGCGCGGCGGCACGGATATCGGCGGCCACATCGGCCTGCGAGGTGAAGAGTGGCTTGCCTTCCGCATCTTTGGCATCTTTCAACAATGGCTCGTTCGTATAATCGAGCAGAATCCATTTACCATTCTGGAAATCGGCAACATAGAGTTTACCTGTCTCCAGCAATTTGAGATTCTTGGCCCGATCTTTGGCTGGGCTCAACTTTTGCGCGGCAACAAATTTGTAGACGCAGGAATCGGCTTTATCATCGCCCATATAGGCCACGACGGAATTGTCTTTGCCGACCCGAATCGCGACGTTTTCATGCCGACAGCGGCCCATTGCCGTATGTTTGCGCGGCGTGCTCTTGTTGTCGTACGGGTCAACTTCGACAATATATCCATAATGGCGCTTGCCATACGTTTCTGCATCCCAGCCATAACCGGTCGGCGCTTCGATCGGATAATCCTGAAAATTCTCTTCGCAACTCAGCACGGTGCCCCAAGGCGTTACACCACCAGAACAGTTGCCCAGCGTACCGACCACGTTCGGCCCGCCATCCAGTTTGGCGGCAGGACCAGTTAAGATCATAGGCGTCAATGCGGTCAAGCGGCGATTGTACTTGGTGGCGGTGGGGTCGATGCTCCACGCCCCATCTTCGGCACGCGTGACGCGTACCAAAGTCATGCCCACATTTTCTTGTTCAAGCTTGATCTGCTCGGCGCTCTTTTCGCCCTCGCCAGCATATTCACCCACAAACATCGGGTTGACATATTCGTGATTGATCGCCAGGATGCCATCTGTGCTAGACATGTCGGTGCGCAGAAAGCCTCGATGCGGCGCTTTTAGATCATAGCCTTTGGTCAACATGTCGATTGGAAAGAACGCGGTGAAGTCGTGGTTGTAGCCTACAGTTAGCTCGCCGCCGAGTTCATCGCCCCACACCGCGAGCGGGCTCATACTATAGCCTTCTGGCAAGACCAACGCGTCTTCGGTGGTTGGTGCAAGCGGTGTGAAGAAAAGCTCTGGCGTTTGTGCCGCGCCGGTTTGAGCACTACTGTTGAGTGCCGCAGCGTTGGCACTGCGCAACTGCAATGGGGTTGTCATGGCTACACCGGCCGCCGCGACGGCTGCGCCTTTAAACAAGGTGCGCCGGCTTGTTTTGTTTTCGACCAGGCTGTGCCACAAACTGGACACGCCTTTCTTTTGCGTCTGACTTTTTTGGTCCGACATGGCTGATTCTCCTCGTGAATTGAAAATACTTGTGGACAGGATGGTCCTATCCTTAGGATAGACAATTACGATTAAGAACCTATACAGCCAAGGTTAAGAGTTAGTCAACGAGATGTTTTAGTTTTTTTAACAGATGAACCCACCCTATGTCTATACGCTCATCAGCCGAAAGGGGGCAAACACAAGGTTCTACACAACAGCAAAACATCAGTTTGCCCCTTTTCATGGATGAATAAGGATTGCTTTGCGGGTATATTTCTGTTGCGAGCGCTATAGATGCGGGGCTTGGAGGCCCCTAAGCCCCGCATCTATACCACACCGCTTAGCCGCGCTATCCAGGCTCAGGGTTAAAACATGTCTATCGTGTCACTGTCGAGCAAGCCGCTCATCAACCCACAGCTCTAACTGGCCCCTTGCACAGCGGCAATCGATTCGCCCAGAATTTGTAGCATCAAATCCACTTCTTCGGCATTGATGATCATGGGCGGGGAGAACATGAAGTTGTCACCCATGGCGCGGGTAAACAAGCCGCGTTCGACACACGCCAGGCGCACCTTCTCGCCCAGATTGGCGGGTGCTTTAGTGGCGCGGTCGGATGTGAATTCAATCGCCGCCATCAAGCCCAGGCCACGCACGTCGCCAATACACTCGAATTCGGCTTGCAGAGCGTGCAAACCATCAAGCAAGCGGTGGCCCATGCGTGCGGCGTTTTCTACCAATCCTTCGCGCTCGATAATCGCCAGGTTAGTCAACGCCACCGCACAGCACGTGGGATGGCCAGAGTAGGTATAGGCGTGCATCCAGCGTTCTTTGACCGGCGCATTCATGATCACCTCGCGGATCGCGTCGGAAATCTGAATGCCGCCCAGGGGCAGATAGCCACTGGTGATGCCCTTGGCAAAGGACATAATATCGGGTTGAATGCCCCAGCGGTTGAGACCAAACCATTCGCCGGTGCGCCCAAAACCGGTGATCACTTCGTCGGCAATCAGCAATACGTTGTAACGGTCGCAAATTTCACGGATCAGGGGAAAGTAGTCATCCGGCGGCACGATCACGCCGCCGGTGCCTTGGATCGGCTCGGCAATAAAGCCACCGACGGTGTCTGGCCCTTCGCGTAGAATAGCCTCTTCCAGCGCGCGTGCGGCGGCCTGGCCGAGGGTTTCACCCTCTTTGATATCACCTTGAAAGCGATAGGCGTACGGGGCGGGGATGTGCGAGAAGCCCGGCACGCGCGGCTCGAACATGGGCCAGTAGGCGTTCAACCCCGTGGCGCTCATGGCGGCCAGGGTGATGCCGTGGTAGGCGTGGGTGCGG
>JBBRVA010000377.1:0-7668 GCA_038247295.1 Caldilineales bacterium
CGTCAGCAGGGCGGTTGGCTCTAGTGATTCACTCTTGACCTGCACCCAGCCGCGCGCAAAGTCGTGCCGCTCTGCCTTGCCGTGGAAATCGTCCGTGGCGCAGACAAAGTAACGTTCGCCGCGCCCCAAAAGAATGTCGGCCAGATGCCAGCTATCGGCGCGATCATTATGATCGATGGCCGTGCCGTTGATAATCTCCACGGCGTCGACCTTGCCAATCGCAGCCACATCGCGCTCGGTGAGTACATACCAGGCCGGGTGAGCCAGGGCGACGTAGGCTCCCGTTGCGAGGGCGCGCGTTGCCAACTGCGCGGCCGATTCATCCGGTTGCGTTGGCGCAAAGTCGAGCGGCAGACCCACGGCCAAGATGTGCCAGGTATCCCCCAGTTCGATGCGCCCCGTATGCAATTCCGCCCCAATCAGCGTCGTAAAATCATCGCTGCGAAAGGCACGTGTATCGGTCAGCGGGAAATTGTATTTTTCCATAAAATGATCGGTCATCGCCATAAAGTCATAACCAGCCTCGCGATACCGTTGGCACACGGCTTCGGCGGAGTAGAGCCCATCCGATGCCGTACAGTGGGTGTGCAAATTGCCTTTCCAGAAGCGGCCGGGCTGGTTGAAGGGAAGATGGAGCATAGGAACCTTTCTAATGATTAATTGTGAATTGTGAAAAATTAATCATTAATTGTTAGTTATTCACAATTAATTATTCTTCCAGGCTTGATGGAAGAAACGCAGCCAATTGCCGTGCAGGATAGCGGCGATGTCGGCGGCGGCATAGCCGCGCGCGGCGAGCAGATCCTTGAGTTTTTGCAGATCGGCGATTGTGTCTAGGTCGCGCGGCGATTGTTCGCGACCGTAGCCACCATACAAGTCCGTACCGATGGCGGCGTGGCGACTGTTGCCGGCCAATTGACAAATATGGTCGATATGATCGACCACGTTGGCAATCGTGACATTTTCATTCGTGCTCTGGCCGACCACCCAACCGGGTTGCAGCATCCAAGTGTCGAAGGCTGCGCCGATGACGCCGTCGCGCGCAAAAATCGCCTGCAACTGTTCATCGCTAAACTGCCGTTGATGGGGCACCAACGCGCGGCAATTGTTGTGGCTGGCCAACACAAGGCCGTTGTAATGCTCCAACGCTTCCCAAAACGCTTGATCAGAAAGGTGCGTAAGGTCGAGGACAACGCCCAGCCGCTCCATTTCGCGCAACAGCGGCGGCCCGATCGGGGTCAGACCTAATTCGGTGGCAGTGCCACCTGCATAACGGCCCGGCCCGTAGTGGGTAGGCCCCAACAGGCGCAAACCGGCCTCCCACCAGGCGGCCAACTGTTCGGGATGCAAAATCGGATCGGCGCCTTCCATGCTGAGCACAAAACCGAGCGGTGGTGTCGCTTCTGTCACTTCGGGGTGGGCGGCGTCCCAGGCTTCCCACTCGGCCACATGGCGATCGAGGGCGGCCGTGTCACTGATAATGCGGATATGGCCTTCCTGCTCCAGAGCGCGGTAATAGGCCAATTGGCCGTGCGCCATGCCATAAGCCTGCATTGGCGTGGCAAAGTCAAAATAGGGCACAGTGCGCCCAGTCGAACGCGCAATCAGCGTGGCGACCGAGAGAAAAATCCGGCCGCGGCGCATGTCGGGATAGGCCACCGTGCCCAGGGCGCGGCCCTTGCCCTGCACAAACTGTTCTTGCGTGCGAATCGTGTACACCGATTGGAGCAGATTACGGTTCCACTGCAACGCATTCATGGAAAGATCCAGATGGGCGTCGATAATCAGCATGAATTAGGTTTCCTTATTGATGAGGTTGATGGGCTTACGCTTTGTATTATTTGTAAATTCGGCTTTATTACTCACGGTTCGCTCAAATTATCTAGTTATTCACAAAATTCAAACCACTATATGTAGTATGTCTAGCCATCTAACATCGTACATAAATCGCTTCAATAGCCGCTTTTGTATAAAACTATTCATTTATTGTCATATATAAATTATACATTGCCAATATGTTGCTATAATGAGCCCAAAACCGGCAATTGACAACGAATTTCGTTATTACCATTCAAAAATGAGCGAACGTCGAGTTACAACACTTGAGAAAACTGAATGCCTGTGTTCCTCGCCTGCGCGCGGTGATGTTCGGCGCCAAGAGCAGCTCAACGTCGTTTGGTTCGGCTTTCGTCGCAACATAGCGAACAAAGATCAAACGTTACGCTTGCGGCCATGCCTACTGCTTGCTCGGCCGAGAGTGACCTTGGTGCAAATAATCAATTGGTTTAGGGACGAAGGTCGGGCTGGTTTGCAGGAGTGGATGGCTGGACCAAAAATCTTCACTGCCCGCTTCGGCCACAAAGGTGCCTTGCGCTGGCTTTGCATGGCGATGCACCAAGGCTAACATCGGGCGGTGGGTTTGGGTATAATTTGGCATGCCGCCATGCCAAATCCGCATATCGCGGATGACTAGATCGCCGCGTTGGGCCAGGACGCGTTCGGCAGGGCGTTTTGCTTGCCACTCAGCGATCATCGCCTCGGTGGGGAAACGATTGCCACTGTGCAGGCGGCCATCTTGATGCGTGCCCGGCCAGTAAATGGTCGCACCATTTGCTTCCGTCATATCGACTAACGGTATATTGATCACCAACAACGTACATGGCGCGCATGGGTCGGGCTGGGGTGGCACCGCGTCGGCGTGAACCTGCTGCGTTTGCGAACCGACAAAGGCGGTGTTGGCCCCATAGCTGGTCAGGGTGGCGCCTGTGCCTAAAATGGCGCGGCTGATCGCGATGGCAGGCTCGTTGAAGACAAGCTCGGGAAAGAGAAAAGGGTGCAAGGGGGGTGGACGCAAGCCCTGAAAGTTGTTGTCGATTTCAGCCAATTCCGCATACCGCGCCAGGTCAGCCAACATTTTGGCCCCTAGCTCGTCAACAGGCACTACATCAATCGCCTGGCGCAAGGCCACCACTCCGTCTTCGGCCATCGCTTGTATGGCTGTGATCATTTTTTCTGGCGCCAGTTGCCCCGTTTTTCGTTCTTCAGGGGTAATATCGATACTAATCATAGCTTTAGATTTCGTCCATTTCCTTGTATCTATGCAGCACCAATCGCATGCTTGGGAACGTGGCCATCGCTGCCAGTGGCCTGCGGCGCGCGGTGCAGCAGATCGAGCCAGATTCTCCTCGCCGACCTCACGAGCAGCAGCATGAGACGCCAGTGAAGCCTTGCGAATGTCGGCCATCCTAAACACATCAGGGAGAGTCCTACTTCAATTTCAGATTTGAGCCTGCTGATTAAAAATCCTTGTCTTTTTGTACTTTGATAAAAATTCCATCTTTGCGTTTTTGAACTATTATTCTATTTAAAGCTTCTTGCCTTAGCTTTGCTGGCATCTGTTGTGCTTGCCAATTCTGTTCGTCGGCCACTTTAGCCTCGGCATGAGCAGGATCAGCCGCCGCAATCGCTTTCAGTGCATAATAAGCACCGCCAAAGGCGTGTTGTGGAACATGCGCCGTAGCAACCGCTTGGCCGCCCGCGCAGCAAAACAAGCGGCGTTATTTTCTTTCGCTGCGCGGGCTGCGGCATGGGCAGCAAGAGAAGCGCCACGTATATCAGCCATCTTAAACACGCCTGTGTTAACCCAGGTTCGGCATGCTTCGATGGCTTTGCGGGGCCGATCATCTTGCGGGTACGCTTGCTCAAAAAATGGAAGCACTCTTTCGGCACAGTCCGCGGCCCAAGTTGCCATCAATCTCTGATCTTGTTTGTCGTATTTTTTCATAACTAACCCAAGTTGCTACCCCGCCGCAGACGCGGCGGCCAACAGCGCAGTCTGCCGACCGGCGATATCGAAGCAGTCGAGCTGATTCTGACGCATTAGGCGTGTCGCCAGCGCGATCGCCTCGCGCTCAGTCAGCACTCCTCACTGGTTTTTCACCGAACTTCGAGTCGTAGCGTTACTTTGTCGCCTTCCGCAAGCGTTTCTGCTTTGCGAACCATGCTTGTGTCTTCCATCGATCAAAGATCGAGGGTGCGCAGACCGTTCATACCAAGGAGCAACGAGACTTCGCCGCCATGATGCAGATCGTGCTCCATCACATGGTAGATCACCCAACTGCGCGCTACCTCGTACACCTGCCCATCCCATTCATCCGGGAAGGTCCTGGCACAGTCGTCGGGTGTCCAGCGCTGCAAGCGGGCTTCGATGAATGCCCACGTCTCATCGAGGCCGCGCACCAATTCCAGTGCGCTGCGGGCTGGTGATTCACGTTGGCCCCACGCCATGTACGCGTTCATCGCTTCGTCGTCATCCTGTAGAGTGCCGCTGAACCATCCGGCCCGCACAGAAATAATGTGCCGCAAAATTTGCCCCAGCGGCCACATATGCGCGGCAGGTTGCAGCAAGAGTTGCTCATCGGTCAGCGGTGCGATACAGTCGCGCAGCTTTTCATGATAGCCCCGCCAGTTTTCATAGATCACATCCAACGTCGATCGGTTTTGTTCTTGCATCTGTTCCTCCTTGAGATCAATATCCTCATTGTCGCATCCTAATAGGACATTTTATGTCATAATACCGCGTAGCGGCGTTGGGTGCAAGCGCTGGTTGGGCGGCTTGTTTTCGTGTGCCGCACGCTGGAGATGTACAGATCCCACGCTTAGCCTGGATGCCGAACCCGGCCAATCCAACGATGGACTGAGGCGGCGTACGTTTGGTATTCCGCGCCGAACTTGACAGCGAGGTAGCGCTCTTCTGGCGCGATCAGAACGTAGTGGCAGGTGACAAGTGCCGGTAGCAGGAGCACCAACACCCAGGGGAGATTGATTATACCGATGTCAAATAGAGAAGCAGAGTTTTTTACCCCCTCCTACCGGCACCCAAAGGGTTCCCGCCTCTGGGCCCCAAAACAGGGGAGGAACTGACACCTCGTCTACCCCGTGACGGTTCCCTCCCTTTTTAGGCTTCGACGTGAGCCGGGTGCCCACCGGGCGCGAACGGTTAGGGTGGGGTAATTCTCCGCTTCTCATCCTGACTTGAGTATAGTCACAAGAACAGGCGCTGAGCATACTCATGCTGAAGGAAAGACTAGCGGTGCCTGAGCGGTTTAGGGTTAGGTTACACGAACGAACATGTAGACTCGCAGTACGCGCTGGCCCCAAGGCTGCTCTTCGGTCGCGACTAGAATTTTTCGTCAAGCGTGGATGCAGCATCGAAGCAGCCGATCTCTCTGCCAAAAGACCATCCGATCATCCGATCCATGGGCATGTGGAAGTTCGCTCCCAAGAGGGCACATAGGTCACATTCAGCGGGCGTACAGCGCGCGTTTCCGTATCATAGATACCGGGCTGCGGCTGCTGAAACCGATGTGCTGTGGTGACCAAAGCAAACCTACCGCAAAGCCATCTGGTTGACGAGCCCCATCAGGACGATCTGACGAAACAGCGCAACGAGCAAACTCCGCCCCAGTCAAATGCATCGTAAATCCCAAAGCGTTGCGGCGATGGGCGATGAAGTCCCGTCAGAGCCTGCCCGCCGATTCATCGACCGCGCCCAAGCCTTTCTAGCATGCGGTCATATTCATCGCGCAACGCTGGCATCGTCTTCCACACCACATTCTGACCGTCATCTTTATATCGTGGCGCAATATGAAAGTGCAGGTGAAATACATCCTGCTGCGCCACTGGCCCGTTGCTGCTGATAATTTGGACATCCATCAAGTTAAGCTGCCGATCATATAGATCAACCACAGATTTGAGTGTCCCCATCAATTCCTGCAACCCTTCCGTTGGCATACTGAAAATGTCGGCACAGTGGCGCTTGGGAATCACCAGCGTGTGGTAGGGATTCATTGGATTCACATCGAGAAATGCACAGGACGCATCTGTCTCATGGACCATCCAGGCGCGTGATTGATGGCGTGCTATCTTGCAGAAGATACAGTTGTCCATAAACTCTTTTCCTTAAACGTATAATTCATCAGCCTGCGCTGAGCATAATCACACCGGCGGCTGGTTGGTTGAGCAGAGCAAACGTTGTCGACTCGCAACCCGCCACTGATTGAGAAGAAATTACATCACCGACCGACATACTTTTCGCTTGGCCCTTCTCCACAAGCTTGCCTTGACCAAACATCTCAACGAGTCAATTCAGCCCTGGCGACCTTCATCGCCCGCCTTGCCGCCGAACACAAAATTCAGGCGTTTGCCCGATTGCGGGGAATAGACGTTGCCAACCCTGAAACGGCAAAGCGGGCACGAACCATTAAAAATACGCTGATCAAGGGCAAATCGCCGGCAATGGATGTTCGGCGGCAGTGTCAGCTACTTTGCTAGTGCGCCATTGATAAAGCAGAGGTTGCTACTGTTAGAGATTGGAAATCAAATGCTACTTTCAGCAACGGATTATGGCAGCGCTTCAATCACAACCGCACCACCGGAGACAAAGTCAGCCACCAACTTGTAGCCATCAAGCAAAGCTGTTCCCAGCAAAGGGTCGCCTTCCACACACAAAATCCGCACCTTGCGCCGCACTCCATCCCATAGGACTTCGGCTGTGTAGAACGCAAAGACTTTGCGACTCGCATCGCCCAACGTCACCTCACGCGAAGCCGCTTGGGGTAATGACAAAGCTGACACAAGCGCCTGGGGCAGGGACAAAGCACCATTGTACCCCGTGTCAATCACAACCGTGATGTCTAGCACCTGCCCCTGCGCACCCATCACCTGGAGCAGGATTGTTGCTTCCAGCACCGGGTTGACGATGCCTGTGATCATGCGACTTCCTCGATCATGCGCCCGGAGAGCGTATAGGCCGAGGTATAGCCGACGCGTAAGCCGAAGAAAACACCCGTCGGGCAGCGTAGACGCAATACTTCTTCGGCGCTTAAATCATCTTCGTCTACTTCATAGTCACCCGATTCTATGTCAAGCACCAGGAACTTGCCCTTGTGCTGCGGCAAAACCTGATCCCGAATCGTGCGGCGGTACAGGTCATTGCCTCTTTGCGCAATTTCTTCGTTCGTGTATGGACGATCTAGCATGGGTACGCCCTCCTTCTTGCAGCATTGTACCACACCATTGCGCAAGCAACAGAACTCACTTCACACTTGCTCAAAGTGCGCTATCTGTTTCTGTAGCTACCTTGCGTTTCACTCATACCGTGACAGCGCTATGCACGCCGAACGGCCTGGGCTTCAGCGGCGGCGCAGTCATAGATCAGGAAGGCGGTCGAGCAGATTGCCGCGTTCAAAATCGCGCCGATCTTGTCGGCGCCAAGCGCCGTCCGCTACAAGCCCATGTTCGGCGGCAACGCCGTTTATTACATGCTATTGTTTATCGGTGTGCTTGCGGCATATTGAAATGATGCTTGGGCTGGTTGTACTGAGCGGCTCGTAAGTCCAATCTCCGTACTGGCGTTCGATCCAGAATCCATTGTAGTGCAACAGCGCGGCAAGTTCTTGCGGGAAGGTGTAGCGCAACGCAGTGCGAGTGATTTTCCTCTGTTCTTCCTTGCTATCATGCCACCGTTTCTGACCTGTCAAATGTAGGATTTGACTCACATGGTCATAGACTTGTGTAATCGCCTCTTTCACTTCGTGCCCATCGACGTTGATAAAGGGAAGTCTGTCTTCTCTCCCAGTACGGGTTTGAAGGAGCGGAAAGAAATCC
>JBBRVA010000378.1:0-7659 GCA_038247295.1 Caldilineales bacterium
AATAACCATACTATTCTCCGGTGAATCAGTAGTAAATCAGTAGTGAATCAGTAGGACAGTGAGACAGTACAAACACTGTTCTACTGTCCTACTGATTCACTGTCTTACTTACGCCCAAGTGTACTAGAGATCAGCCAGGCATTTCAACGCTTGGCGGCCAAGTTTGTGCTTGCCCCACGGTATTCCCCACTGCCATTAAGGTAAGAAATTGTAGGTGCGGTTTTTAACCGCACGTTCTCGGTTAGACCACCAACGTGCGGTTAAAAACCGCACCTACCTTCAACGATTTCTTTCTTACCTTAATGGCAGTGACGGTATTCCCGATGCATCAATGACAGCTTACGCGAAATTACAAGATGCACAAGGTAGGGCACAGGCTTTTTGATAAGCCAGTGATTTATGGAGAGGCCTAATCGCTAACCAGGAGTTGCACCAACTACTAGAGAACGCAAATAAACGATGCACATTCAAGGCATTCGCAGTCTCTAAGCGCGCCTGGAAGGCGCGCTTCAGTAAAAGCGACACCGCCACTGGACGCATAGCAGCGTTAGAGAACAGTTAATGGGATCCAGTAAGCGCGGAGTAGGCATTCTCTAATGCCGGACCTGGTCAAGATGGCGCTACGCCCAGGGGTGGTGCCCTATCTATAAGCCATGCATCAGATCAACGACCCTATAGCGTTCGACTGCGGCTCGAGAGTCTCGCCGAACGACACGCCACAGTCTAAAGCGAAGAGCTTGAATCTAAGACTAGGGCGATGGGGTGTATTTCAGTTTTTGGGAAAACCTGCGCTTAGCGGATTGCCAAATCCGCTAAGCGCAGCGAAAAAACTTACTCTGAAACGAAATACACCCAGACGATAGAATCTGTCTGCCTTGATTCGTGCGGACAGTTGACAACACCCCACCCAAATGCAATGGGGTCCTGGACGCATGCATCCAAGACCCCATTGCATAACTAATTTGTGATGTACAAACCTGTCGTCGATTTACACTTACGGAACCAGGATCAGCGAACGGGTAGTCGGGTTGAAGTTTTGCGCATCGGCTGTATCAGTTACAATGTTTGTACTGTCCAGACTCTTGCTCGCCAATGACGCAGGTTGCGCAGCTTGACTTCCCGCTGCTTGTGGTACATTGTTGGACGCAGATTCAAAGGCGGTATCGGTCTGTGTTACAGCCAATTCGGAAGCTTGCGCATTCATGCTCGGCACAGTTTGAAGTAATGTTTGGCCATGTAAAAAATTGATAAAAAGGGCAACCATGCCAATTGTCAAAGCAGTACCTAGATAACCAGGCACCAAACGCAGTGGTCCGAGTGCCGCCATCCGGTTAGAGTTCCAGCGTGTGATCCAGCCCTGCTGATTCATAGTAAAGAAGGCATAAATACGCACAATTGCAAACCAATAACTGATCATGATATACATGGGCAAAATCTTAATGTTAGAAAAATCTCGCTGGACATGCGACCACATTTTGATCGAGCGCGAGATCAGCCACCAAGCGATTAAGATGCCTACTGTCGCCCACTGCTGATGATAGATGCAGAACAGACAGTAGATGGGTGCGATCAGCGTTGTCAAGGGTTGGAGCAAGCGGTCGATCAAGTGAAAGAAGAAGAACGGTTTGCGCCATGCCCAATGACTCAGCAAGGCCTTAAAGTCGGAGCGCCAGCTGTTGCGTGCCCAGCGTAAGCGCTGTTTTTGAAAAGATTTAAACTCGGTGGCGCCTGGTGTATAGACACGCGCGGTATCCTGATAGCGCACCTTCCAACCAGCAGATTGGAGCAGCAGCGTCAAGCATTTATCATCACCGCTAATCACGCGGCGGCCCATAAATGTCTCATTCATCAAGTCATCTAACACCGGCACGACCGCTTCGCGGCGGTAAACGGCGGTACGGCCAGATAGACAGGTGACAACATCACCAAACGCGGTTAGATAGCGCACCTCATCCGAATAGCGAATATCCAGGTAGACATCGAAGACCTTTTGTGCCACCGAGTTTGGGCGCCAGACATTTTGGCGGATTGTTACACCACCTACTCTGGGATCTTTAAAGGGTGCAATCGCATTGATTAATACATCCTCAGCCCAAATCGTATCGCTATCAACCATGAAGACAATATCGCCTGTCGCCGCCCGTGTTCCATCCACCAACGCCGGTCGCTTACCCGGTGTTTTCGTAACGATCAGCTTCAACTCGGTATTCCAAAACGAGTAGGAGACGCCGGTCTCTTGAAACTCACGGAAAATTTGCAGACATTTCTCATCACTATGATCAATGACAGCAATAATTTCCGTGGGATGATTGGCAAGCCATGAACGCAATGCAGTGCGAAACACATCTGGGACTTCATTATACACAGGGATGACCAAGCTCGTTGTCGCAGTATACCCGGTAACACGTTCGGAGCGGTAGAAAAAGCCTATACCTTTGCGAAACATCCAGACGCCCCAACGCCACGCGCCAATGATCCCCACCGGAACGGGAATACTTAGCAATGCGAGGAGTGATCCAAAATATTGAACAAACTCCGACAGTAAGGAAAGCAACTGATTGAATTCAAATGAATAATGAGGCATAATTAACTCGCGATATAATGACTACCTTGTGTAACAATTTAACTGAATTTCTTAACTATATAATAGTTGATTTTAATCTATAATTGGGTAAAAATAGTCCCTAAACGCTTGCAATTTACTTACAATGCTATAAATATTCATTATATCAGCTAAGCTATAGAAAGCATTAAATTTTTCTACCAGAGAAGAATAATTCTCCTATAGTACATGAAAAACTGCAAATATGTTTGCCATTCACCTTACATCTATAAGCGCGCACTATTCTTTGAGGGCGTATATAGCAGCTAGCGTTTTATATAAGCGAGCAGAGCCAGGATTGTAATTTGGTGCGCTCTATGAAACCATGTTACGATTTGACCCCGTAATCAAAAAGAACCTTTTATGGAAAAATATCCTATCTTGCCACTATCAATTTATCGTCGTCTATTGCTCACTGCCTTAGCAGTTTTGATTGGGGTAACGCTACCCTGGCGCGCCATTTATGGGCAAAGCAGCAGCGATCCACTGGTGCTAGCATTCTATTATACCTGGTTTGATGAAAACACCTGGACATACGATCAACTTAGCGACTTGCCGGCCGAACCCTATGTGAGCCGCGACCGCGCCGTGATGGGGCGTCACATCGACCAGGCCAAGAGCGCCGGCATTGATGCCTTGTTGGTGGCCTGGTATGGTCCGGGTGGTGGCAATCAGACCGAAACCAACTTGGCTGCCATGTTAGAGGAAGCTGCCGCCCGTAACTTTAAAATTGGCATCTTATTTGAGACTAATTCGCCTTTCCTGGGGGGCGATGTATCAGGCGCACTGCAACACGCGCTCAGTGCACATGCCAATCACCCAGCTTATCTGCGTGTTGACAATCGCCCGGTTATCTTCTTTTGGCAGCCTACGCTGTATGGCATTGAGACCTGGCAAAATATCCGCAGCCAGGTTGATCCGAATTATGGCAGTATTTGGATTTCTGAGGGCGTTAATACAGCTTATTTGAGCGTCTTCGATGGTCATCATCTTTACAGTAACACTTGGAATCCCCCCACAGATTTGAGTTATACAAACCAGAAATTTGCCAACCAGGTCGAGAATATGCGCCAACAAACCGGTGCGTATAAATTTTGGGTGGCAACTGCGATGCCTGGCTACAACGATGTTCGGGTACGGCCTGGCAGTGGGTTTGCTCAGGATCGCGAAGGGGGCGCCTACTATGATCGTTCTTGGCAGGCCGCCATCGCCAGCCAGCCCAACTGGGTTGTGATTACCAGTTTCAACGAGTGGCCGGAAGGTACGTACATCGAGCCAAGCGCGACATTTGGCAATCAATACCTGGGGAGTACGTCTGCTTGGAGCGGTCAGTTTAAGTCTGGCGGCGGCGTCAACGTCCAAGCTGCCGCCCTGCCACCCCCCGCCCCATTGCCCCCCCCAGAGCCGACACCCATACCAACACCCTTACCCGAACCCGACAGCCCAACTCTCTATGTCCAGGTCGATCTGGCCAATTTGCGGGCGGGGCCCGGTACAGATTATGCCATTGTTGGCCAAGCGCTTTTGGATACAGCCATCGCGATTCGTGGCCGCCATCCAGATTATCCTGATTGGTGGCAAGTGACAGGGGAGGAAGAACCAAGTTGGATCTATGCACCCTTGGGGCGCGCGGCTGGTCCGCTGGATCAAGTGTCGATTGTCGAGCTGTCAACCATTGCCCCATCTACGACCGGTGCCTCGGATCGCGCAAAACCGCTATATGATCCCAACCAGGCCACAACAAAACCTTACCTGTCGCGCCAACCATAGCTTGTATCCATAAGTCAGCCTGGCTCCCGTGCCAGCCCAGTTTTATGAATGAGCAAAAAGATAGGAAGCCTTACCATGTCAGAAATTTTTTCATCGGCCATCCTCTGTGCCAGCTCCCTGCACGACGACATCGAATGCGTACTGGTCGATGAAGCCAACCTCCAGCAACGGATCCGCGAGTTGGGTCAAGCTATTAGCCAAGTTTATGCGGGCCAGGATTTGTTGCTCGTCTCGGTGCTAAAAGGCAGCATCGTCTTCATGGCCGATCTGATCCGCACGATTTCAATTCCCCATGAGATCGATTTTTTGGCGATCAGCAGTTACGGGAGCGATGTAGTCAGCAGTGGCGCCGTGCGCATCTTAAAAGATTTGAACACACCAATCGAAGGCCGCAATGTTCTGCTTGTCGAAGACATTATCGACAGTGGTAACACGCTCAGCTATCTGCTGCGGATGTTGCAGGAGCGCCGCCCAGCCAGCCTGCGCATTATGACGCTATTGGACAAGCCCGATCGCCGCGAGGTAGACGTAAAGGTGGATTGGGTAGGGTTTTCCATTCCCAATGAGTTTGTGGTTGGTTATGGGTTGGATTACAATGAAATTTATCGTAATTTACCCTATATTGGTGTGCTCAAGCGTAGTATTTATAGCCCTGCCGATACAGACGAATGAATACTGTTTTAGATGGTAGCACAGTCAGGCGAACGACGAATGAAGCACGACGATGGCCACCTCTTACTCGTCTGGCTGCGCTTTTACTCACGCCATTGCTGCTGTGTTCTTTATGGCTTACGCTAGATGGAGCCGCAAGTGCAAAACTGGTGCAGGCGCAAGCGGATGTACGCTCCTATACCGTGGTCAGCGGGGATACCTTAGGCGAAATTGCTACGCGCTTTGGGGTTTCACTGGACGCCCTGGTCGAGATCAATCAAATTGCCGACGCCGCGCAAATTGAAGTGGGCCAGGTCTTACTAATCCCTTCGACGGATGCAACCCTGACCGCGGTGCCTACCCTGTTGGTGCAGGCTATGCCTGGTGAGACCTTGGCCATGGTGGCCGCCCGCTACGCCCAACCGCCTACAACGCTGGCCGCGCTCAATGGCATCAGTGAAACGCAGCGTCTCTTCCCCGGTCAAGCTGTGCGCCTACCTATTGACGATGCGCCGTCCCCTTCACTGCGTTTTGGCGCAGTCCAGCGCATCAACGTGCCGGACCAACTTGCCCAGGGGCGCACCGGCTCGCTAACCATCGAAACGTTGCGTCCACTGGTGCTTACGGCCACCTGGAATGGCCTACCACTGGCCCTAACGCCGTTGGATGCAGCGGGCCGGCTGCAATTTGCCTGGTTGCCCGTGCCGGCGTTGATCGGCCCGGCGCCCTATTCGGTGACAATCAGTTATGTGGCCAGCAACGGCGTGACCCTAACCCATACCGAGTTGATCAATGTGGTTGATGGCGGTTATGAAAGCCAGGAGATTATCTTACCGCCCGAGAAAGATGGTTTGCTGGACCCAACGTTAGTCACCTCGGAGACGCAAAAAGTCGCCGCAATTTGGGCCCAAGTAAGCCCGCAAATCTGGTGGACATCTATCTTTAGCCGTCCCATTGCCCTGGAATATGCCACCACCAGTCCATTCGGTACACGGCGCAGCTACAATGGTGGTCCCTATGACAGTTATCATGCCGGCCAGGATTTTGGTGCACCGCCCGGCGTCACCGTTACTGTACCTGCCGCCGGTGTTGTTGTGCTAGCCGAACCGCTCCAAGTGCGCGGCAACGCCGTGATTATCGACCACGGGCGCGGGGTCTTTACCGGTTATTGGCACCTGAGTGAAATTTACGTCACCGCTGGTCAGCAGGTAGTTCCCGGCCAAATGATCGGCTTGGTAGGGACGACGGGTCTGAGCACCGGCGCTCATCTACACTGGGAATTTCGTATTTATGGCATTGCCGTGGACCCACTTCAATTTTTAGATGAACCACTTATTCCGCCCCAGTGATAGATTCAACATGCTCGAATAAGGTTATGATGCAGCATGGCCTACTCAAGCACATGGGCTAGTTGTAAGCCCGACAATTGATTTGACCACAAAAAACGCCGGCCCCAATGCGGCCGGCGTTTTGATAATCAAAAGAAAACCCAAAAGAGTTATGCTTCGTCTTCGTCTTTCTTGCCCTTGGCCACAACTTCGACGTCTTCCACTGTCTCCACTTCCGAAATTTCTTCTTCCCGGGTCTGGATCATCGTAAAGACATGCTCTTGCGGCTCAGACACATAAGTGACACCGGAAATAACCGGCAGATCGGCAATCGTAATCGATTTGTCCAACGAAAGCTCGGTGACGTCGATCTCGATCGCGCTCGGAATGTCGGCTGGCAAGGCTTCGACTTCCACCGAGTCCATATTTTGGAAAATCATCAACCCAGTTACCAACGTCGCTGGTTTGCCGACCGGGATCACTGAAATATTAACGCGTTGTTTTTCTGTCATGTTTACCGCGTAAAAATCTGCGTGCAGCAAACGGTGCGAGACAGGATGACGATGGACGCTACGAATTAGTACATTGTAGCGATCGCCCCCTTCAACATCCACCTTAACCAGCCGCGAAGCGCCACCACTATGCAATGCGCGATCCAAAAGACGCTCTTGCACTTGTAGGTTTTTTGCCACTTGCGTCTTGCCATAAACTACAACTGGGATCAAACCCAGATTGCGCAATTGTCTTACCTTGCGCCCGGTTATTTCTCGCGGTTGGGCGCTTAATGTAATATCAGCCATTAGAAATACTCCTGTTACCTATAAAGTTCCACTGAAAAGAGAGCCACAAATTTTAATTTTAAATCACAGCTTCTGCTGCGTTCCACAAAATTATGAAAACAGACCGGTGCTGGGCACGTTAGACCAACTTGTTGATCAAAACTGCACTAGTGACGGGCTCGTTTAGCTTGTGACGAACGGACCACTGTTGTCACAATACCTTTAATGGCGGCGAAAGCCAATGCAAAACCTGCGCCAGCCGCCAGTGCCGTCATTGGTGTGAAGACAGCTTTTACATTTCCTTCGACACGCCCAGCCAGCAAGACGACCGTCTGTACATTTTGGGCTTGTACGCGCCCAGCCACCACAAGCGATGGATGGGTCTGGTCAAGTTTCATCTCCTGCGCTAGTGCCACCCCAATCGAGCTTTCGTGGGCGTCGATCACACCGGCGCGTACAAAGCCAGCGGCCGACTCTTCCAGATGCAGCGCACTGGCGCGCACGGAGCGCGCGGCCGACTGCTTCATCC
>JBBRVA010000379.1:0-7657 GCA_038247295.1 Caldilineales bacterium
AGCTTGATCGGCTGATGGGTCGGTAATTTCCTTGCCCTACCCATAGACATCGCACCCCTCCTTTGCTCCCAAGCACCCCACTTGGAAACAAAGGAGGGTAGCAATGCCGCTCCCTAATTTAATTGAAAGGAGGTGAAATAGAATATGGAAAACAAGAATAAGATCTTGAAGTCGGGCACACTTGCTGAGCGCTCAGGCGTGTATGCCAGGGTAGGAGTCAGAGGCGAGAAGCTTGGCACAGAAATTACTGCTGTGGCAGGAACCCCTCTGCCGCCTACCCGTAATCCGGGAGAAGGATTTGTGCTTGTCAAGGCGGCAAAGCACAAAAAATAGGTTCATGGACAAATCCATGAACCTAAAGCACATACGTTAGAAGTTAGGACTAGCTTGCAGGCGAGAGTCTATTTCTAATGTATGCAGTAAGAGGACGCAGGGTTAGATGCGAATCTGGCCCTGCAACTCTTTAGATTTGTATGTTCTAAAAAGTCATCTTACCCTCCCACAAACATCGCATTGTAATATAACATCAATGTGATGTCAATTCTGTATTCTGAGTTACCACGGGAGGGTAAGATGACAGGCGTATTAGAGCATGCGATCCCTACAGCCAGCGAAATTCCTGAACCTCAAAAAAGTTTAAACCGACCATTTACGGTTATTGAAAATATCAAAGGTCAACGGGTGCCACTGACGCCACCCGCTTATGTGGACGACGAAGCGATTAATTTACCCGCCAATGCCATCAAAGTTTTAGAGAAACGCTACCTGCGCCGCGACCTGGATGGTTCGCTGCTGGAGACGCCGGCCGGCATGTTCTATCGCCTGGCCTACCATATCGCGCAGGTGGAGGAGCAGCATGCCGGCGATACCGAGGCAATGGCCAAAGTTTTTTACGACCTGCTGACCGAGCGCCGTTTCTATCCTAATAGTCCGACCTTTACCGGCGCCGGCACACCACTGGGCCAGCTTGCGGCTTGTTTTGTCTTGCCCATCGAAGACGACATGGGCAAGGCAGGCGACGGTATCTTTAGCACGCTGCGCGTCGCCGCTTTGATCCAGCAGACGGGTGGTGGCAATGGCTTCTCCTTTAGCCGGCTGCGCCCCAAAAACGATGTCGTTCACACTTCGTCCGGGCGAGCAACCGGGCCAGTGGGCTTCCTGCGTGTTTACGATCAAGCCTTCGGGGAGATTGCGCAGGGCGGTTGTTTGCTCCCCGATACGCTCGTCTTTACCGAGCGGGGTCTGATGCGTCTGGATGAAATTGTCGATGTCAATCAACCAGGCTGGCAACCTCATCGCTTAGCGATGGCAACTGACGATGGCTGGCATACATCCCAGCAGGGCTACAATAACGGCGTGGCACCTGTACTACGCGTGCATACGCGTGAAGGTCTAAGTCTTGCTGGAACCGCAGAGCACCGGGTTAAGGTCATGACGGACAATGGACCGGAATGGCGGTGTCTGCAAGATCTCCAACCAGGCGATTGGGTGATGGTTGGTCTAGGTCAACATCGTGGCTCCCACCAAGCATTGCGCCACCCGCAGCGCCAACATGGCAATCAGAACTGGCCCACATTGCCGCGTCTACTGGATGAGGAATTTGCCTTCTTTTTAGGCTACCTGGCTGGTGATGGCTTTGTAGCCGCGCAGCCAGACGATCATCGCTTGGGTGTCAGTGTTGCTCATTCCTCGTATTTGATGGAGGAAATGCCGGCCCTGCTTGCGCGTCTGTTTGGTGTAGCCGTTCATACCCAGCAGAAAGTTAATGATCGCTCGGTTACCTTTGTCATCGACAATCGAGCTGTCAAGGATTTCTTGCAACTTAACGGATTGGATAAACTGCGGAGTCGTCATGTAAGTGTGCCGCGGCTCATTCGCCAATCACCACCAGAAATCGTTGGTGCTTATCTGCGTGGCTTGTTTGAAGCGGATGGATCGTTGAGCCACGGTTATCCTTCGTTGATGACAACTTCCGCGCGCCTGGCCGAAGAGGTAGCTGTTCTGCTCACTGGCTTAGGCGCACCCATTTCTGTCCGCTCCCTAGCGGCAGGGATTCACAAATTTGGTACAGCAACTGTCTATCAAGTTCGGATTCAATCGACCGTTGGTTTGCAAGTTTGGCGTGAACGGATTGGGTGCGATCCACGCTCGCGCTTTGTGGCTGCCCATGCCTGGGAAAGTGACGAACGTCGCGAAAGTGCATTTGTATTGCCAGCCCCCGCTTACTGGCTACAACCGGTAGTAGATGCGATTACGTTAGAACAAGTGGATCGCCAGAAACGTGGCATGGGCATTAACTTTCGCAGCAGTGAACCGCGCCTGCGCCGTACGCTGTTGCGTTACTTAAGAGGTGACCGCCAGCTTACTCGATCGGGATATGAGGAGCTGCGGCGCGTCTTTCCAGAGTTCGCCGAACATGTGCGCTCTCCGGACGGGTTATGGTTTGTAAAAGTGAGTGGCGTAGAGCCAATTGGCGAAGCGCTAACACTTGATTTAGAGGTGGATGACAACCATACCTATCTGGCCAATGGCATGGTAACGCACAATTCACGGCGGGGCGCCAATATGGGCGTGCTGCGCATCGACCATCCCGACATCGAAGATTTTATTGTCTGTAAGGCCGAAGAGGGGACGATTGCCAACTTCAATATCTCGGTGGCGATTACCGATGAATTCATGCAATGCCTCCAAAATGATGGCGATTTCGCGCTGCGCAACCCGCGCGACGGCAGCGTGTGGCGAACGGTGCCGGCGCGTGATCTGTTCAACAAAATTGTCAAGTATGCCCATCGCAATGGCGAACCAGGCATCCTCTTTATCGATGCTGCCAATCGCAGCAATCCGGTACCCCACCTCTATGACCTGGAGGCCACCAATCCATGCGTGACTGGAGATAGTCTAATCTATACGCAAAACGGATTGCTGCGCGCACAAGCGTTGTATGATTCGCAAATTGCCACCAATGTGGTTTTAGATAGTCGTTTTGGCGCAGATACGGATTTCAGCCCAGTCTCTTCACCTGTATTTTACACCGGCATCAAGCCTGTCTACAGTATCCAAACAAAAGAAGGTTATACACTCAAGGCTACTAGCAATCATCGGATCATGACCACAAGCGGTTGGGTAACTGTAGAAGAACTTACCCGTGGTGACAAAGTTCATATCCTGAATCACAAAGGTGGTTTTGGTAAAACGGGATCCCTCGCGCTAGGACGCACTATCGGCTGGCTGTATGGCGATGGCCCCTTGAATATTGCAGAGGGCGCGGGCTTAATGTTCTTTGGTGAAGAACAAGATCTTGCACCTATGTTTGCCGACCATGCAAATGAGGTAGTTGGCGTCCATGAGCACAATAATGTGTATGCCCCTACGCGTCAGTATCGTATTGGCGTACAGTCGGTAGCCGGGCGCAATGAGTCTCGTGTAATTTCAACACGCCTCAAAACTCGCTTGTCTGATCTTGGCATCCGAAATAAAGAGATTGTACCCGATGTGGTTTTCACTGGTTCGGAAGAAATGCAGCGTGGTTTCTTGCAAGGTCTTTTTGCCGCGGATGGAACAGTCCTTGACAAGGTAGACAAGGGCGTGAGCGTTCGTCTCTGGTCTAATAAGGCTGCCTTACTAACAGGTGTGCAACAATTACTGCTGAACTTTGGCATCGTCAGTAAAATCTATCTCAATCGCAAGAAAGCTCATCACAAATTAATGCCTGATGGTCAGGGCGGACAGCGCGCCTATTTTACGCAAGCGGGCCACGAGTTAACGATTTCAAAAAATAACTTGGGACGTTTTCAACAAGAGATCGGTTTCTTGCAACAGGCAAAATCGGCAAAGCTTGCCGACGCATTGCAAAATTATGGCAATCGTGGCTCTTATACCGAGTACTTTACGGCAACTGTGGAATCTGTGACCCTGCTGGGCGAAGAGCCAGTCTACGATTTGACCGAACCATTAACGCATTCTTTTGTTGCCAACGGCTTTGTTGTCCACAATTGCGGCGAACAGTGGCTCGGACCTTACGAAAATTGCTGTTTGGGATCAATTAATCTTGCCGTGCATACAACCCACGATGCGGATGGCAAAGCGCAAGTCGACTGGGATCTGCTGCGGCGCTCGGTGTACGAAAGCACTTATTTTCTCGATAACGTCGTAACCGCCAACGCCTATGTGCCTGTCGTGCCAGAAGTTGCCGCTGCCGCCTTCCGGGCGCGTCGCATTGGTCTTGGCATTATGGGCCTGGGCGACATGATGTACCACCTGGGCATTCGTTATGGCAGCGAAGAAGGCCAGGAGTTTGCGGCGCAGGTGATGGAATTCGTGCGCTTCCACTGTATGGATCAGAGCATCGTGTTGGCCAAGGCGCGCCAGCCTTTCCTGGCTTTTGCCGGCAGCATCTATGATGCCAATCAGCCACACCCAGAGGGTACCCGTATGCAATGGCAACCACCGCAGGCGATCACGCCTTTTGCGCGCGATTGGGGCCGCCCGGCATTGGATTGGCAGGATATCGTCACCGGCATTAAGCAGTATGGTATCCGCAACGCGGCGCAGACAACCGTAGCGCCAACCGGCACAATTGCCACCGTCTGCGGCTGCGAAGGCTATGGCTGCGAACCCGTCTTTGCGCTTGGCTATATCCGCCACTTCAAAGATGGCGACCGCGATGTAGAACTGGCCTATACCAGCCCACTCTTCGACCAAGCGCTCAGTGCGACGGATCTGAGCGAGGCGAGCAAACAGGCGATCAAGCAGCATGTGGCCACCTATGGCAGTTGCCAGGATGTGTTAGAGCTACCAGATGAGATCCGTCATGCCTTTGTCGTCAGCAGCGATATCTCGGCGGAAGAGCATGTGCGAATGCAGGCGGCGATCCAGGCGTTTGTCGACAATAGCATTAGCAAGACCTGTAACTTTGCCGAAGGCGCGACCGAAGCAGATGTGGCGCAAGCCTATCTGCTGGCCTGGGAATTGGGCTGCAAAGGGTTGACCGTCTACGTGACGGGCAGCCGCCAACAGGTGGTGCTGGAGACGAAGGCGACGCGTGGTAAGAAGGATCAAGGCACCACAGAGAGTGAACAGCCCGCCGCAGTTGCTGATGCGAGCGCGAGGCAGCAACCGTTATCGGTGACGAGCCATGCGCTCGCCAGTGGACAGACGAATGGTCAAAGTAATGGCCGGGTTGGGGCCTACGAGGGCAAACCAATTGTGATGAAGCGACCGCGCCCCAATCGGCTGCGGGGCATGACCTATCGCAAAGAGACGCCGCTGGGCAAGGCGTACATTACCGTCAACAGTGACGACCGCGGTGAGCCGTTCGAAGTCTTCTTGAATGTGGGCAAGGCGGGCAGCGAAGTCAGCGCCGTCAGCGAAGCGATTGGCCGATTGGTCAGTTTGGTCCTACGTATGCCCGGCAGCCTGCCCCCCAGCGAACGATTGCATTGGGTAGTCGATGAGATTGCCGACATTGGCGGCGGACGACCGATGGGTTTTGGCGCCAAGCGTGTGCGCAGCCTGCCCGACGGCATCGCCCAAGTGTTGGCCGAGCACCTGAGCGAGTTGCCGGTCGCACGCGAGGAAATTCAGGCCGAGCAGTTGGCGCTACCAATTGCGCAACGCCCCATCGGCGACATGTGTCCCGAGTGCGGCGAAGCCACCTTGCTTAATGTGGAAGGCTGCCGCAAATGTCAGGCCTGCGGCTATAGCGAGTGCTAGGGCAACTATAACAGTTACACAGAGAGCGCAGAGAAGACACAGAGAAAAATCAGATAACCCTTAAGATAGTTTCGCTTGCTTTTCCTCTGTGTGCTCTGTGGCTCCTCTGTGCTCTCTGTGTACTGTTTTAATGAATAAGTGATCAGATAGGGACGGGCGCCAGATTGCCTGTCCCTATTTTGTCGCCCGGGCCAAGATCGATCCTGGTCCCTACCAAAGTTTTTGTTAAAAGCTACGGCTTAGGCTAGAATTCTCAAGCGTCAAACCCCATGCAACCTCACCGCTGCGGCGCGTTCTGCCCTCTTCTGAACGCTTGCGCGCGGTATCTTAGGGAGGAATCTGTGACACGACTTATTGTTGATGGCCAGCCGATTGAGTTCCAAGCGGGCGACAACGTCTTAATCGCCCTGTTGCGCAACAACCGCCATCCTACGGGTGGCGGCTGTCTTTGCCTGGGTGGTGACTGTCCGCACTGTCTGGCCACCGTGGATGGCGTTGCCTATGTGCGCACCTGTCAGACGCCTGCCCGCCCCGGCATGTTGATCGAAAGCTTCCCCGCCGATGGCTATCCCCCTCTGCCCGCTGGTGATGCTTTGGCAGCAGAAACGGTGGCGCGCAATCTGCACTGTGATGTGGTCGTCATCGGCCTGGGCGAGTCGGGTCGGGCCGCCGCCGCACAAGCAACCCAAGCCGGCCAAGCCGTGATCACGCTCGACGCCCAGGCCGGCCAGGAAGTGATCGGCATCTATGCCGGGCCACTCGTGGTGGCGCGGACTGATGCGGGCATGCTCCACATCCATGTCCACAACGAGATCATCGTCGCCACGGGCGCGGCTGAGATTCAAGCCGTTGCGCCGGGCAATGATCTGGCTGGTATCGTCACGGCGCGCGCGGCCACTTTGTTAGCCGCGGCTGGTGTAGACCTGGGCCGCGTCGTGGCGATTGGCACGCCACCGGCGGACATCGATACCATCGTGGCCGAGGGTCAACTCATCCGTTTTGAAGGCAACACCCGTGTCGAAGCGGTGGTTGCGCGGGCGGCTGACGGGCAAGAACAGCGCATTGCCTGTGACACCGTCTCGGTTGGGCTGGGGCTGCACCCGCGCGATGCGCTTTTGCGTATGGGCCAAGGCTTGCCCGTGCGCGCGGTTGGCGAAGCGGCGCGCCCGTCGGATATTCCGCCGTGTCCGCTGGCCGGCGTCGTTTGCTCGTGTTCGGGCGTCACGGTCGAGAATCTAGAATCAGTCTGGCAGCGCGGTTTCCATGAGCTGGAATTGGTCAAGCGTGCCACGTTGGCTGGCACGGGCACTTGTCAGGGTTCCGTCTGCATTCCTCATATTCGCAGCTTCCTGGCCGCCCCTAGAAATGGACAACCGGGGGGCGAGCTCCAGCCTGCCTTTACCGCGCGCCCGGTCACCCGCCAATTGACAATGGGCGAAGTCGCCGCCGGTTCGTATCACCGCGCCACCCCGCGCACCGCACTGGATGGCGAACATCGCCGCCTGGGTGCGCAGATGGATCGGATTGGTGGCTGGTGGCGGCCGTGGCATTACGGTAATCCGCTAGAGGAATATTGGGCCGTGCGCGAAGCGGTCTCGATTGGCGATGTCAGCACCTTGGGCAAAATGTTGCTCTCTGGACCCGATGCGCTGGAACTGCTCGAACGGCTCTATCCAACCAAAGTCGCCACCATTGCCCCTGGCCGGGCGCGCTATGTGCTGCTGCTCGATGACCGTGGCTATGTGCTGGATGACGGCTTGATCTGCAACGATGGCGGCGGTCGCTACACATTAACGTTTACCAGCGGTGGCTCCTCGTTTGCCGAAATGTGGGTGCGCGACTGGGCCGAGAGTTGGCAATTGGATGTGCGCATTTTGAATCAAACGATGGCGCTGGGCGCGATCAATGTGACCGGACCGCTGGCCAAGGAATTATTAGCGCGCGC
>JBBRVA010000380.1:0-7640 GCA_038247295.1 Caldilineales bacterium
AGATGGCATGTGTGCCCACCATTTCGGCTAGGTGGCGATCTGTTGCGCTGGTCAGTGCGCTGCTCGATCGCTGAATGGTATCCGGGCGAATTTGGCGACAGCACAGCCCAAGCCGCTGCCGCACAAGATGGGCCAGATAGGGCGCCACACCTGCCGCCAGCCCTAGCGTCTTCTGGCCGCGTGCATCAGTATCCGCCTGGCCTAGTTTTTCGGCCAGGAATTGCCCCCTAGCGTCACGAATTCCTTCCGAAGCCACGACCAGACAAATCCCCTTGTCTTGATGCACAGCCTGCACCTTTTCCAGCCAGGCAGCTTCATCGAATGTGATCTCCGGCAATAAAATTAGCTCAGGGGCATCGTCCGGATTTTGGCGCGCCAGCGCCGCCGCGCCGGTCAGCCACCCCGCGTGACGTCCCATCGTTTCGAGCACGGCCACATCATCAAAGCCGCGCATAGCGTAAAGATCGAGCCCGATGTCGCGTGTTGTCTGCGCAACAAAGCAAGCCGCACTGCCATAGCCGGGTGCAGTATCGGTAGCAACTAGATCGTTGTCTACTGTCTTGGGGATGCCAATTACCCGCAAGGCTTCACCGTGGATTTGATAGCCGGCCGCATTGGCGCTTTGGGCCAATTTCTGCGCCGCCGCCATCGCGCCGTTGCCCCCGTTAACAAGCACACAGGTAATGGCTCGATTTTGCAGGCGCGTCAATACGCAGGGTAATTCAGCATCGGCCAGGAAGTGACGGCTACTGCCCAAGGCTGCACCCGGTTGGCGGCGCAATTGATCCAGCGTGGCTAAAGATAAATTGGTTAAATCGACCCAGTCACCGTCAACCAATCCCTGTAAGCCCAAGCGGCTACCCCAGAATTTAAACTGGCTAGCGTCATTTTGCCACGCGGCAATCGCTGCCACCAAGGATGCGTTGAGCACCGGGGTTGGACCACCACATTGGATAAAGAGAACGTTCATCACACCGCCAGTGAGCTCAGAAAAAACAAAGCCTAACGCCAAGGCACAAAGCTGCAAAGGCGCAAAACAAGCCAAAGCTTTTCTTTGCACCTTTGCGCCTTGGCGTTAGGCCCTAGGTTAGGGCCATAGATCAATGCGCGTGTTGCCGCTGTGCAGGGCAAAGGCAAAGACTGTTTGTTTGCCTTCCACCAGAAACGTGCCTTCCTGGAGGTTACGTTGGCTATAGACCTGGCGCAAATCCTGGCCATCGATCTGGACGCGCGCACAAGCCATCGCTGCGCAAAGGGTAAAGTCTGCGCTGGGAAAACGTGTCTCAATCTGTACCTGCCATGATCCGTCGGTTCCAGGTGTCGTCGTCATATCGCTCAACGTGCGCGCCATCCAGTAATGGCCGATGGCAGAGGTTTTCATCCAGCGCGTCTTAGCACCATCGGGATCATAGGCGTCGAGGCGACGTTTTACTTCTTGCAGCACCAGAAAGCCGATTTCTTCCCCACCAAAGTAGAAGCCCGGCCAGTGGCCGACAAGCACACAAGGCAATTCGCGTGCCAACACAGGCGGTAAGCTGCCGCCCTGCAAATCCTCGGTGATAAACAGATCGGGCTCACCAGCATCGTAGCCGGTCCAATTGCCAAACCAATCGTGCGTGCAACCAATGATGCTGGCAATGGCCGTGCCTGCTTGTTTGTCAGCGTGCCAGATGGGGATGTCTGGCCAGGCGTCTGGCGCCACATTGACGTGCAGAAAGTAGAAAGGCCGCGCATTGTCATTGACGCGCTGCGCTGCATCCAGCGTCGCACGGGCATAAGCTGCTTCTTGCTCGCTGCCAAACGCGCCGGGGCTGGTAACGCCTTCGCAAGGGAAACCGGCGTTCTTGAGGATCGTCATGGCAGTTGCGATGTAGTCCGTCAGCGGCTCGATCGGTGGGTTTACCCATTCATATTGTTCCCACGCTTCGGTAAACTGCCACGTTTTCAGATCGACCACTTGGGTGTGGGTAAGCATTTCACAGGTGATGTCGAAATTGGGCCAAATAATTTCGCGCACCGCCCGCAGCCAGGCGTCGTGTTCGTGCGCTGAGAAATCCTTGAAGCCCTGATCGACGCGCCCGATGCCGGCTGGATAGGGCACCATGCTGAACTTACCGCGGATGCCGGCCTCACCGCACCATTCACCCCACTTGGCCGCAAAATCGGCGGGAATGGTCTGCGGCACGCGCCCCAGCTTAGCCGGGTCGCCATTCGACGCGCGTGGCGCGGCATGGGGCTGATGGCGGGCCAACCAGGCTTGACGCTGCGTAATCCAGTAATAGGTGAGATTGATGACAGGACACGAATCGTCCACAATCAGCGCCAGCGGTGTACGCCGTAGCGGATTGGTGATAGTGATTGGTAATTGGTCAGTGTTCAATGTAAATCTGCTCCGAAGCTAAGCTTAGCGATACAATGAGGGGATTGGAGATTGTTGCCCTATCGTCTCCGATCTCTAATCACCTATTATACCGTTTGTCTACCCATTATTGTTTATGGTAGTAAGGTTAAACCCATTTGGCTGAAATGGTGGTCAAAGGTAAAGGCGCGGTCCAAGTTATAACGTTGCGCCAGGGCTAGACAGGCGCAGTCTGTGTAGCTCCATTCCTTGTCGTGATACTGGGTAAAGAGACGCCAGGTGGCAAACTCTTCTTCCGCAGAAAAGACAACGCTCTCGATCAATTGGCTATTGCGCAAGCGTAGCCCAAGTTGCACTGCTGTCTGCATACCCAACCGCATTTTTGCCAAAGTCATCGTTTCATCAAAGACGTGGTTCGATAGCAGAAGACTGTGGACGCCAGCCGCTTGGCGCAAATAGGCGGCGGCGCGTAGATGATGCGGATCTTTGCGGTCGACAAGGGCATAAAGTCCACTCGTGTCAACGATCACCCGCGCTTGTTTGGTCATAAATGCCTTCGGTTGCTAAGGGTGCTTCTGCTGCCAGACGCATCGGTTTGTTTTGCCAGTGGCTGACGTACAGATAGTCGTCCAAATTCGCACTGGTGATGCCATCATCTGGGCCGTCGGCCATGCCGATGATGCCCCACAATGGGTCGTCACTGAGATTGGTTGCCTGACGGCGCTCAATAATTTCGGTTAGCAACTGGCGGAGCAACGCAGAGGTGGTCGAGGATACTCGATCAGCTTCTTCCTGCAACCATGTGTGCTGCCACTCTTCCAGAATTACTTGTACGCGCTTCATAGGCCACACTCCAGGAAATAATTACACACTATTATTACACAGCATTGTTACACACTTTTCCGTATTTGTAAAGCAGCAAAAATAGCATCCAGGCGCGTATACTTATCATTGATAAATGATCAGATTAGGCGTCACAGCCATGTAGGTCTCCCCCGCATACGGATCGACGCCTAACGCCTCACGCTCATTCAAGAGCGGTTCATCCCAACGGTAAAAGAGCTTGAAGGCCGTGAATTGGGTTGTTTGCGGATCCATGAACGCATTGTACTTGCTAATCTTGCCCCAGGGGCCACCCCAACCATCGGCGACAACGGTTAATTCAATGTTGGTATAGTCGTTCTTCAATTGGTCTTTGTCGACGATCATTTCTTCTAGAAATTGGTGGAGCAGTAAGATGCGTGGGCCTTCGATCTTCTCCGCTCTCATATAGGACTGCATGGTCGCCTGCACCGCGTTGACCTGTTGCGCGGTAACAAATCCAATCGGGTCACCTGGCCACGCCTGGCCCGCGTGGGCCATCGCAAACTCTGGATCGATGGCTAGGTGGACGTTCTTGTATTTGAGCCAGGGTAGCCCCGGCTTGATCGATTCTTCTGGTGTCAAGCCGCCAATTTGGATATCGAGGATAACGGCGAACTTCTCCTTTTCCGCGCGCTTGATATACGCTTCCACGACTTCATCGGCCAAAAAAGCCAAGTAGCTATTATCGTCGCCCGGCGCTTTGGTCGCCATGCCGTAGACAAGGTGAAAGGCCGGCATCACGCCCAACTCGTCGCCGTTAGCTTGATCGTAAGCCGCCGCCTGCTGTTTGAGCAGCGTGGTGAGCTTGTCAAGATCATGCTCGCCCAAGATGCCCATCACTGGAACGTCTGGGCGACCGTAATAAGTGACCCAGGTTGTCTTGTAATAGGGTGATGTGCGCGGTACATTTTGCGCGGCACTTGTCATGCGTTCGATGATTGTGCCGCGGTCGGCCAGCGCCAGCACGGGTTCGGTCAAGTTTGTCGATGCGGTAATGGGTAGGCGGGCAGGCAGTGCGCCGTCGCTGCCGGGGATAGCCAAGGGTGTACCAACTAGGATGACGTTGGCATCATTGAGCTGGTTTGCCCGTAGCAGGACATCCATATCGGTATTAAAGCGTTGTGCAATCTCGAATAAGGTATCGCCCGACTGCACCACGTAATAGGTGGGTTGGGTGGGTGTCTCGATTGTGGCGCCTACTGGCCAACTCAAACTTGCAACGGTGTTTGGCGCGCCCAACAGACCAGACAGCCGACCGTCGAGGGTGACCTCAAGCGCGCTGGCATTACTCGCCTTCAACTCGAATTGTTCACCATGCCATGTGCGCCACTCACCCGGTTGGAGGGTGGCATTCAAGACAAGCCGGCCATCAAGCATCACGCTGACAAAAACGGGGGCCTGGGCCGCGATGCGTACCGTGTGCATTTCCGTCGTTTGTTTTTCATTCGGTGTTTGAGCCCGCACCGCCTGCCCTAAACTCAAGAGCAAGCCACCCACCCACAACATTATCAAGAAGTAACGCAACCGTATCCTCACTTTTCTGCGACTTTCCCTTCGTCGTAATGCTGTGTATTATACCCGAGAACAGTTGGCAGATAAATCATTGCTATTACAAAATTTAAAGTACTCAACGAGTGAATGGCGCACTGAGAAGTGGGCTTACATGAGCGTGGTGTTAGTTATGTACCACACCTATCATGGCGATTATTTTCAGAGCGCCTAACACCTGAATCGCTTATTTTTAGTAATTAATTACGTGTGTATCAAGGGAGATGTGAACCATGAAGAGTTTGCAAGATCGCGTGGCGATTGTGACCGGTGGCGCGATGGGTATCGGTGGGGCGACGGCGCGGCGTCTGGCCGAAGCAGGCGCACGCGTGCTGATTGCCGACGTGAACCCGGAAACGGCGCAAATCAACGCCGAACGCATTCGCCGCGCCGGTGGCCTGGCCGAGACAACGGTTGCCGACATGGCCCAGACTGCCGATATCCAGGCGATGGTCGAGAAAGCGGTCAGTTTGTGGGGCCGGCTCGATATTTTGGTCAACAATGCCTGGGGCGGACGCGGGGCAGCCGGCAGCGCGCTGACCCTGGACGAAAGCGACTGGCATTACGGGATGGATGTGATGGTCAAGGCGCTCTGGGTAGCGACCAAATATGCCGTGCCGCACATGGAGAAAACCGGCAACGGCAGTATTGTCAACATTGCGTCGGTCCACGGCTTGCTGATGGCCGAACGTGCGCTCACCTACGAAACAGCTAAGGCGGCTGTGATTGGTCTCAGCCGCCAAATGGCATGTGACTTTGGCCCGCTGGGGGTGCGCGTCAATGCAATCTGTCCTGGCCACATTGTCACCGAGCGCATGCAAGCCTTCAAATGGGATCAAAACCCCTCGCTGCTGGAACTCTTCAAGCAGCAATACCCGGTCCGCCGTGTGGGCAAGCCCGAAGACATCGCCAACGGCGTCCGTTTCCTTTGCTCGGACGATGCATCCTTTATCACCGGGCACACGCTGGTGATAGATGGCGGGCTCACCATTCAGCTCCAAGAAAATCTTAGCATTCGCCAAGCCCAGTTTTACCGCGATCATCCGGAGATCGATTTGTCAAGAGCGTAAAAGTAAATGGTAAGTGGTAATTAATTAGTTACGGGACTAATCACTGTTTACCATTTACCATTTACTGCTTCTGCGCGACGTAGACCACCCACTCATCAGCGTCGTAGATCGGCAGACCATCCCAGCGTGGATAAACATCCATATTGGCAAAGCCGGCTTGCTGCATCATCGCCGCCATCGTGTGCGTGGCATAACTTTGGTCGCAGAGGTGAACTTCGGAAAGTGCACCGGTTTCCAGATGGACAATGCTAAATCGTTCAATCGAAAGCGCCGCTTCATCATCCCAAAAACGTTCGCCCAAGTGGAGAAATGGTGCATCTCCCCAGAGCCCTGTGTTGTCGGTAAACCACCAAGTGCGGCTCGTCTTATCGATCCGAGCTTGGTCAAGCAATTCAATACACAAGTGTCCGCCAGGCTTTAACACCTGTGCGCTCTTTGCCAGTAATGCCTGCGCATCTGTTTGCGGAAAGACGGCCAACTGGCCATAGAGAAAGAGGGCAGCGTCAAATTCACCGGCCGGGAGGTTAACGGTACGCACATCCTCTTCGATAAAGGTGCAGGCGTGCGCCACACCTTCGTTTTTGGCTAATTCCTTTGCATAGGCAATGGCGGCGGGGCTAAAGTCGATGCCGGTAACTTGACAGCCGCGGCGCGCCAATTCCACGGCGTAGAGTCCCGGCCCACAGGTGATGTCACAAATGTGCATCCCTGGTTGCAAGCCAAGCTTGGTCCACAGCCAGTCAATTTGGGCCATGCGCTCATGTGTAACGCGTGAGGCCGCGCCGTGGGCTTGATCCAGATGTTCGCGCAGCATCCGCTCGGAAAAGGCGGGCTCATTCCAAGGCAAGTTGCCACCTTGTGTCCAGGCTGCGGGTCGTTCGGGGCGTTGATAAATGCGCCAAAGCGCATCTGCTACTTTTGGGTTGCTTTCATGCATGATAATTTCTCTGCTTCTGCTTTGTGCACTAGGGTCTTCTGTGGGTAGTTTCTGCTTCGATACTGGGTGTCATTCGATAACGAAGGCTTTGCTCATGCAAAAATGTTCGTTTTCAAACAGCCGTGCCTGTACTATAATAAATTCTCAACTTATTTTCAGCAAAGGAGAAGTAAATGAAAATTGAGCGAATTACGCCTTTTATGGTGGATCGGTTTTTGCTGGTCCGCGTCTATACCGATGAAGGCATTGTCGGCAACGGGGAAGCCGGTTTGTGGGCGCACCATCCCACGGTCTATGCCGCCATCCAAGAATTGAGTGAATATTATGTTGGCAAAGATCCGTTGCGCATCGAGCATCACTTTCAGGTCGTGTCGCGCAGCACCCACTTTATGGGCGCCGTGCAAAGTGCCGCCATCAGCGCGATTGATATTGCCCTGTGGGATATTCTGGCTAAATCCGTCAATTTGCCGGTCTATCAATTATTAGGTGGCAAATGTCGCGACAAAGTCAAGGTTTTTGCCAATGTCGGCGGCGCCACCGTGGACGAATGTGTGCAAACTGCCGTCAAAGCTGTGGAGCAGGGCTACATATCGCTGCGTATGATGGGTTTCTGGCCCGGGTGTGAAAAGCTCGCCCCCACCCAGGAAGTTACCCAAATTGTCGAACGCGTCAAACAAGTGCGGGCGGCGATCGGCAATGATATCGACCTGGGCATCGAATGTCATCGCAACTTTATGCCCGAAGAGGCAATTCTGCTCGGCAACGAACTGGCGCCCTACCGCATGCTCTACTATGAAGACCCGTTGGCGCCAGAAAGCACCGAGGCTTTGGAATATGTGGCACGCCATGTCCACATCCCAAT
>JBBRVA010000381.1:0-7601 GCA_038247295.1 Caldilineales bacterium
GAGATAGCCAAGGTGGCAGCCAGGCCACCGACCAGGGCACTGTAGGGCATGAGATCGCGGATGACAGCCGTTACTGATTTCTCTGGCGCCGAAAAAGGCGTGCCAAAATCTAACATAACGGCATTGCGTAACCAGACTAGATATTGCTGCCAGACCGGTTTATCCAACCCATACTTTTCTTTGAATTGTGCCACTTGGTTATCACTCATCGGAATCTCGGCACCTTGCAACCACGGGCCACCAGGCACAACACGCGAGAGTACAAAGGTGAACATCGAGAGCAGCAGCAGGGTAAAAAGAATGCCCAGCACCCGGCGAATAACGTATTCGAACATAACATTTCCTTTGGCGGAAGAGAGGATGACAAGATGACGCCGACCTACGGTCGGGTGATGACAAGATGACTTGGGCAATCCCTTTGTCATCCTATCCTCTTGTCACCTTGTCATCCTCTCTTCCTATCTCACCGCTGATCAAATACCTTCGCGACAGCTTGCTTCCGCCCAGTAAACACCTTCGTGGGCATTGGGGACGCCGACCGGGCCGCCCTTAAAGATGAAACCGTCTTTGTTGGGTGTCGCCCATTCACCCTTTAGATTGCAGGGCGCGAGACCCTCGCTAAAGGGGTGTTGCAGGAAGTACCAAGCGGTGCTTTCCACCAAGCGCTTTTCGGCCTCGCGCAATTGTTCAAAGCGCTTGGCCGGGTCATCCAAGAGGGAATTAGCTGCGGTGTAAAATTCGTCCCACGACGGATCGCTGTGTGGGTGGCGACCCGTAGAGCGCCAAACATTCATGAAAGTCGCCGGGTCCAGGTAATCCATCGCGTAGCCCACATAGTACATGGGCTCGTTTTCCTTTAGGTTACCGGTGAAGGACTGGAAATCGGATGGGCGCAGTTCAATCGTGATACCCAAATTTTCCTTCAAGCGGGCCTGGATCGCTTCGCACAGCGCCAGTTGCGTGTCGGTGGGCTGGCGGATCCACAGCTCAAAGGTGGGGAAGTCTTTGCCGTCCGCAAAGCCGGCATCGGCCAACAATTTGCGCGCCGCTTCGGGATCATAAACGTTTGGCGCAAGCGCCTTGAGGGCATCGTCCTGGTTGTTGGGGAAACCGGTCGGGATCAACCCCCAGCCCGTGTACGAGTAGCCTTGGAAGATCTCCTGGATCAGCGTGTCTTTGTCGATTGCCTTGCAAATTGCCAGACGTACATTGGGGTTGTCCAACGGCGCAAATTTGCCGGTGGTGTTAAAGCCAATGTAATCTGTGCTAGTGGCGATCCCCTTGCTCATTTCGGTCTTGAGCACCGGGTTGCTTTCAATCAGTTGGCGTTCGGCGGCGGGTGTGGCCGGGCCAATGCTGTAACCGTTGATGTCACCGGCAATATAGGCGGCCAGTCCGGTCGGTAGGCTCTCTTCGCGAATTTCCGTAAAGTAAGGCACACGCGTGCCTTTGTAGTTGGTATTTAGCTCCCACTTGTGGGAAACATCGCGCGTGAATTCGGTCAACTTAAAGGGGCCAGAAGAGATATAGCGCGCCGGGTCCAAGGCCCAGTTTTCACCAGCGTCTTCCCAAATGCCCTGCTTCGCTACCTCGAACCAACCAAAGACGGCGGGCAGATAGGCCACGGGTGATTCGGTGTGGATGCGCAGGGTAAAGTCATCCACCGCTTCCATGCCCAACTCTTCCGGTTTCACCTCGCCAGCCAGCACCTTTTGCGCATTTTTGATGTCAAAATAGTACCAGCCAAAGTCATAATTGTGGCTGAGCGAATATTGCATCGTGTAGATCCAATCTTTCGCGGTGATGGGCGTGCCGTCGCTGAACAACAACCCCTTGCGCAGGGTGAAGTCCCAGTACGTGCCGTCCTCTGCCGCCTGCCAACTTTCGGCGCCCACGCCCACCACATTGAAATCCAGGTCAAGTGAGGTCAAGGTTTCGGCGCCGCCAGCATGCTCAAAAGCTCGGTTGTAGAGCGACTCCATAATATGGCCAAAACCACCGCCGGTTTGTCCTATTCCTTCGCGCCAGATCTGTTGATCGAGTGGCAAGGCATCGGCGGGAAACACCTTGCCCAGCGCGTTGACAAGTTCGCCACTGGGCGCAGCAGCCGCACCGGCTGCGCCATCACCCGCCGGTGCGGCTGCCGGCGCACTTGGTTGGCAACCGGCCAGCGTGGTCAGCGCCAAACCGGTCATAGTAGTCCCCGCGCCCTTCAAGAACTGACGCCGTGTAAGTTGAAAATTCATTCGGATTCCTCCTTAAAAATGCTACAGTGTTGGGGTTCTGAAAAACGATTTTTAGCGCACGGCACTGCAAAAAAACTTATCCTATAATCGGATGATAAAAGTGGAATTTTTCTATCATACACAGAGTCGGGAAATTCCGCAAAGGCACAAAAACCATTGTGTGTGCTGCTCAGCTTAAAAACATCCCCAGCGCAGGCGATAATCAGTGGAACAAAAATCCACGCCCATGATATTTTTTGCCTGTTTGACAACCGTTGGCTAAGATGTTTATAATCTTATCTGCTCCCACCTGTAGCTTGGTCTGCGGCACTGGCTTAATTAGAGGAGATCCGCAGTACTGTAGCTTCTATTCTGATTTGTTCTACATTTCCTCACCACCAAACGATTGAATAACAGATTGTTATGGATCATCTATTCCAAGGAGGAACGCGATGTCTGAACCACAAGCAACCGTTCAAGCAGTCCAGGCCCGCCCGCCTGTTTCCCGCCGTACATTTCTAAAGTTGTTGGGCGCGGGTGCCAGTATCAGCGTCTTGGCGGCCTGTGCCGCCCCTGCTGCGCCCGCCGCGGAGCCTGCTGCGCCCGCCGCGGAGCCCGCCGCCCCACCCGCAGATGCCAGCGCTGAAGGAGGATTGCTGCGGCCAGGCGGCAACCCCAAACGCGGCGGCACCGTGCGGATGGCGGTGGGCGTTACCACCTCCAATTATGATATTCACCAAGGCGGTGCCGCCCATGTGCTAACCCATTTGTATAACAATCTTGTACGCCTCAACCTGGTTGATGGCCTGCGTTCGGTGGTGCCAGACCTGGCCGCCAGTTGGGAAATCGCCGAAGATGGGCTGACCTATACCTTTACCTTGCGTGAGGGGGTTAAATTCCACGATGGCGAGCCGTTCAGCGCCGACGATGTCGTCGCAACCTTCAATCGCATCCTCAGTCCGCCGGAAGGTGTCGTCATCCCGATCCGCGCCGATATGAGCATGGTGAGCGCCGTTGAGGCGGTGGATCCGCAGACCGTGAAGTTCACGTTGAGCAGCCCGCGCGCCTATTTCCTCGATCTGCTGGCCGGCACGACGATGGTCATTCTCTCTAAAAAGACGTTGGAAGCCAACAATAACGATCTGCGCGAAGTGCAGGTCGCACCCGGCACTGGTGCCTTCAAATTTGTTGAGTACAAAACGGCTGAAAAATGGACCTTTGAACGCAATCCCGAGTATTGGGATTCCGAACTGCCTTACGCCGACAAATTGGAGATGCTGCATGTACCCGCCTGGTCGGATCGCGGCACGGCAGTGCTGACGGATCAAGCCGATCTCTCGTGGAATGTTTCGTTTGAGACATGGACCGAGGGTGAAAGCCGCACTGATATTGTCGGCGTTAACAAGCTGGCCAACTTCGGCGCTTACTGGGTGATCTTCAACACGAACAAAGAGCCTTTTGGTGACGCGCGCGTGCGCCGTGCCATTCATCTGGGCGTGAGTAAGCAGAATATGACCAAGGCCTTTGCCACCCAGGAGCAGATCAACCTGACGCGCTGGATTCCGTATGGCGATCCGTATGCGACAACGCCGGAAGAAATCGCTCAGTTGCCTGGTTATCGCGAAGACAAGACCGCCGATCTGGAAGAAGCAAAAAAATTGCTGGCCGATGCTGGCTTCCCCGATGGTATTCAGGGTGTCGAGCTGTTAGCCGCCACCGGGCCGCAGGCCGAACTCTTAGCGCCGGCCTTCCAGGACATGCTCGCCCGTACTTTGAACATCCAAACGACCATCCGCACCATCGAGCGCGCCCAGTTGGTGGAGGAAGAAAAGGTCGGCAACTTCACGATGGTGATCGATACGCCAGGGCACGGTATCTCGGATATTTCCCCGCGGGCCAACCTTTGGTGGCGCACGGGTGGCTCCCAAAACTGGGGCGGTTACACGAATGCTGATTTTGATGCGTTGCTCGACCAGATCGATGTCGAAATTGACAGCGCCAAACGCACCGATTTGATCAACCAGGCGCTGGACGTGCTTGATCAAGATCCACCTTGGTATCTGGTCGGCTATACGTACCACCTGCCAATGTGGCGCAGCAAAGTCAAAGGGTTGATGCTGGACAACCGCGCCTTTGCCGAATGGGGACGCATCGAAACGGCCTGGTTAGACCAGTAGATTTACGATTTTTGATTTACGATTTACGAGATCACGGGAGAGAATTGACGCAGCTCCTGCCCAAGCGCAAAGCGAAGAATATACAATCGGCGTACGCCAATCCATCGTAAATCGTAAATCAAAAATCGTAGATCGGAAATGTAATTATGTCTAGATACATTCTCAATCGCCTGCTGATCGCCATCCCCACCTTGATTGGTATCACCATCCTAATTTTCCTGGCGATGCGCGTCTTGCCTGGCGACCCCTTGTCGATCATTATGTCCGAATCGAGCGGCAAGTTCGTGTTGAGCGATGAGGAACTGGCGCAAGCGCGCGCGAGCTTGGGGCTGGACAGACCGTATTATGTGCAATACTTAGATTGGATGAAAGATGTGGTGACGGGTAATCTGGGCTCCTCGTTTTGGACTCAAGAGCCGATCCGAGACTTGATCTTGCGGCGCGGCCCCATTACGGCGCAGATTGCCTTGATGGCCGTCATCTTCTCTTGGTTGGTCGGTGTGCCGCTGGGCATGGTCAGCGCGTTCTGGCGCAACTCGCTCGTCGATTATATGTCGCGCTTGGCGGTCACTGTTTTTATTGCCGTGCCCAGTTTTTGGTTTGGTCTCTTGATCATGCTTTTTACAGTGTTGGTCTTCAACTGGCGTACGCCGTTGTCGATTGTACAGCTTTGGGAAGATCCACTTACCAATCTGTCGATGACACTTTTGCCAGCGCTGGCCTTGGGCTTGGGGCTGGCCGCGGTTCAGGCGCGCATGACGCGTTCGGCCGCACTGGAAATTCTCTACGAGGACTACATCCGTACCGCACGCGCCAAAGGCTTGAATGAAAAACTGGTGATGTGGCGTCACGTCTTCAAAAATGCCATGTTGCCGGTGATCACGACCTCTGGCCTGGCGCTGGGCGGCCTGTTGGGCGGCGCCGTCTCTGTCGAGCGGGCGTTTAGTGTGCCTGGCCTGGGCACACTGCTCGTGCAGGCGCTCAACGACCGCGATTGGATGATGATCCAGAATCTAGTATTGATCTACGGCATCATCTTTGCCGTGATCAATCTGTTGGTTGATCTCAGCTATGCGTGGTTTGATCCGCGCATTCGATATGAGTAAACTGAACAAGATCATAGCGCTGCTCGAATTTCTGACGTGAGAGATCGGCGATCAAAACGATGAGTGAACTAAGCCCTATTATTTCAGGCAAGATCCCAATCCTACCCGCCGCCGTCGAGCCAAAAATGCCGGCGCTGCACCGTCGCGTCCTAGGCGCGCTCACGCGCTTTATCCATTCCTCACCGGTCGGTGCGATCGCGGCGTTGATTTGGGTGCTCTTGATCTTGATGGCGATCTTTGCACCGGCCATCGCCCCGCACAACCCACAGGATGCCGACTACGCCGTGATCCGCCAAGGTCCAATCGCCGGCCACCCGCTGGGCACGGATGATTTGGGGCGCGATATTCTGAGCCGCATCATCTTCGGCGCCCGCATTACGCTGCTGGTGAGCATCTCGTCGGTGCTGATTGGCGACCTAATCGGCTTTTTGTGGGGGCTGGCCAGCGGTTATTTGGGCGGGCGTTTCGACCTGATCAGCCAGCGCGTGTTGGATGTCTTGATGTCGTTTCCCACGCTAATTTTAGCCCTGCTTCTGCTGGTGGCAATTGGCGCTGGGCTGACAACAGTGATTATTGCAATTGCCGTGACGCGAATTCCTGGTTCGACGCGCATCACCCGCTCGGTCGTCTTGTCGATCAAGGAGACCGCCTATGTAGAAGCCGCGCGCGCGATTGGTGTGTCGCCCTTGCGCACGATGTTGCGCCATGTTGCGCCCCAGTGCATTGCGCCGTTGATCGTAATTGCCACGTTAAACCTGGGGGGCGCGATCTTTGCTGAATCTGCGCTCAGTTTTTTGGGGTTGGGTATTCCACCGCCCGCACCCAGTTGGGGTAATATGTTGGGTGGTGTGCTGGCCGCCTCCTTCAAGCCGCCTTGGTGGCTGGTCGTCTTTCCCGGCTTGGCGATTACGATTACGATTATGGCTGCCAATTTATTAGGTGATGCGCTGCGCGACTTTTTGGATCCAAAACTGAAAAAACGTTTGGAGTAAAATTTTAACGCGGAGAAGCAGCACTGTATAGTTGGACACTTTTCACCTTTGCCTCTCTGCCCCGTTCGGCTGACTTCGGCGAGCTCAGTCGAGTCGAGCTCACGTTGAAGCCTTTACATTCAGGAGTTGAAAATGAGTTTTGAAGTCTATGACTTTCGCACAGATGTACGCAACATTTTGGTTACACCGCAGATCCGGTCACGCTTTTTGCGTTTCGAGCCGGGCACAGTGGCGCAACGTCACACCCACGATTTGGGTCATGAGATCTTTTTGATTCTCTCCGGTCGTTGCGAGTTTGAAATTGATGGTGAGAAAGCAGAGTTAGGGCCTGGTCAACTCTGTATTGCGCTGACCGATCAGCAGCATTCCGTGCGCGTCTTGGGTGACGAGCCGATGACCATGTATCTTTCGGTGACGCCCCACATCCAACCCACCCATACGTTTTGGAATGAAGATGGTACAAAAAAGCCACCCCGTTTTATCTCTAATCGCGCCTACGATGTTCCGGTCGATACCACCACACCGACCGAGGAGTTGCTGGATCGCCATCTAGCCGGTGTGGAAGCGTTACAAACGGCGGTCGATGAAAGCACCCATGTGCAACGCGCGATGGTAGCAGCTTTTAAGCAAGCCATCCAAGCCGGCGACAACGCCGCCGCGCTGGCGGCACGCGATGCCATGTGGGACGCACTTTCCACCGTTCACAAGCGCCTTGCCGTATGGGATCAAGCGTGGAATGATCTGACCGCGCGCACGGTCGAGAACGAATTGTAATCATTTTACAATACGCGGGCAGCGGGGTGCGCACTCGTGACCACCGGCGTTCCCGCCCCCATCGCTTCTAGCACCATCATACCGAAGCCTTCGTAGAGGCTGGGGAAAATGTAGGCTGTGCTAAGCGCGTAGAGGGCGGGCTTATCCGCATCTGGTACAAAGCCGCCGAACTGAATCTGATTCAATAGGTTCAGTTCGGCGGCGATTTTTTGTGGATCCGGCGCAAAGGCAGAATCAATTTGCGGCAGGCGACCGGCAATCACCAACTTGACGGCGGGGTCGCCGCCGCGGGCAAGATAGCGCTGGTAGGCGTGCAACGTGGCGGCC
>JBBRVA010000382.1:0-7581 GCA_038247295.1 Caldilineales bacterium
ATGGGGGGTCGGTTTTTTGGCTGGAATCACGGGACGCTCCTGTTGGGTGCCATGGGCTGCTGCCAAGCACAACGCATTGACAGGGCAAATCAGACAGCGTGGATTGGCAGGTGTACAGATGAGCGCGCCCAGTTCCATCAGCGCTTCGTTACAAATGCCGGCCGCCCCCGCTGGCGCCGCTTCCACCACGTTGCGCGCCAGTTGCCACAATTGTTTGAGGATGGCTGTTTCGTTGATCGGTTGGTCGATGTCGGCCAGGCGGCTGAGGACGCGCTTGACATTGCCATCCAAAATTGGTTCGGCTTGACCAAAGGCCATGCTGAGGATCGCGCCCACCGTATATTCGCCAATGCCGGGCAATTTGAGCAGCGTGGCGCGATCGGTGGGCAACTGGCCATTGTGTTCGGCTACTACTTGCTGAGCCGCACGATGCAAATTGCGCGCCCGCGCATAATAGCCCATGCCTTCCCACGCCTTGAGCACATCTTGTTGATCGGCCGCCGCTAACGCCTCGATCGTGGGAAAGCGCGCCATCCAACGGTGGTAGTAATCCACCACTGTCTCCAGGCGCGTCTGTTGGGCCATGATCTCGCTGATCCAGACCGCATAAGCATCGCGCGCGCCGGCCGGAATTGTCCGCCAGGGCAGGGAGCGTTGGTGGCGGGCGTGCCAATCGACCAGACGGCGGGCAATTTCAGAATAATTCATCAAGCTGTTGCAGACCGCGTGTTAGGTCGGCGGTTACCAGTGCGCAGCACACAACACGCAACCCGTGCTGCGCACCCTCAAAACGACGGTCTAGACGCCCGCTCCGCCCGACAGAAAACATTGGCCCAGCGTCGTCGCCAGAAAGAACAAGATCAGCGCCACCCACATCCAAATGGGGAAGCCGGCAAAGTTTTGGCGTTTCTTTTTCTTGGGCTCAGGTTTGGGCAAGACTTTCTGGCAGCGCCAGCAGACCTCTTTGTCTTCGGGATTCCACTTGCCACAATTCGGACAATTCATTTTTGCTTCTCCTTGGTGTGAATGATGCAAGGTATGGTAGCATAGAAAAAAATGGCAAGCAACAAAGGGATGAGAAGATGGCAAGATGACAGGATGACAAGATGGCTTGGGAGTTCCCTTTGTCATCTTCTCATCCTGTCATCTTGCCATCTCATTCAGCCTGTTCGACAACTTCACACGCTTATGGTATCGTATCGATCTATGACACACGCCAACTCAATTACCTCACCCCAGTTTCAAACGTTGCTGGACCAATGCGTCCATTGCGGTTTATGTCTGCCCGCCTGCCCTACGTATTCGGTGTTACACACGGAGATGGACAGCCCGCGCGGTCGGATCCAATTGATGCAGGCGGCCGCCGACGGCCGCATTGCGACCGATGGTCCCTTTGCCGAGCATATCGAACTCTGTTTGGGCTGCCGTGCCTGCGAAACGGCTTGCCCATCCGGCGTGCAATATGGGTTGCTTTTCGAGACGGCACGCACGGCAATTGTCGATAATCGGCCGGCGACGACGCTCGAACGAGCCAGCCGCTGGTTGGCGCTGCGCCAGATGTTACCGCATCGGCAGCGGTTGCGTCTACTCGCCCGCATGATGCGACTTTATCAGGCAATTGGTCTCTCGCGTTTGGTGCGCAAGCTCAATTTTTTGCCGCCTAGTTTGCGGGCCATGGAAGCGTTGTTGCCGACGCTTTCGACCCGCTTTCCTGCCTATCAGCAGCCGGCGCCCGCGCTTGGTGAAAAGCGTGGCACAGTGGCTTTTCTGGTCGGCTGTGTCCAGGATGCTTTTTTAACCGAGGTTAATGCCGCCACTGTGCGCGTCTTACAGCACAACGGCTATGAAGTCCATTTCCCCAAGCTGCAAACCTGTTGTGGCGCGGCTGCCTTGCACATTGGCGAAGCAACCCTGGCGCGTGATCTAGCCCGCCAGAATGTGGACGCCTTTAGCGCAATGGAATACACGGCGATCATCAACAACGCGGGTGGCTGTGGTGCAACCTTAAAGGAATACGCGCATCTATTAGGCGATGAACCAGCCTACGCCGCCAAAGCGCAAGCATTTGTAGACAACCTGCAAGATATTAACCAGTTTCTGGCCGATCATCTGCACACACCGCCGCAGGGCACGCTCAATCTGCGCGTCACTTATGTTGATTCTTGCCATCTGCGCCACGGTCAAAAGGTGGTGCGCCAACCGCGCCAATTGCTAAAACTGATCCCTGGCCTTACGCTGGTAGAATTACAACAACCCGACATGTGCTGTGGCAGTGCCGGTGTCTATAACATTATGCAGCCAGCGACAGCCGAGCAGGTGTTGGATGCCAAGATGGCCGATGTGGCCGGCACAACGGCCGATGTGGTGGTCACCACGAACACCGGCTGCCACATGCAACTGCTCCGTGGCGTGCGTGAGAAAGGTCTCAAGGCCGAAGTGCTGCATGTAGTCGAGTTGCTGGATCGTTCGTACCAAGCGGGAGAGTAAAATGAAAGCGGTTCGTTCGATCAAAAATCAGTACCTAGGCATCAATGCTCATTTGCATAGCTATTGGCAGGCAGAAGGCGGTTGGAAAGAATTTCATACCAGCCACATTGTAGACTTGGCTCGGATGTTGAAAGCACAACTGTTGCCGATCGGTTATACAGCCGCGATTCAAGATTCATTACAGATTCGGCGTGCTGATGAAGTAATCGGTAGGCCAGAGTCCGACGTCGCTATTTATGACCTGGACCCTGTTCGTCCTTTCATGGCTGCGCGTACGGACATCGCCGTTGCTGGACAGGTGACGCTGGCGCTGCCCGAAATTTTGAGCGAATATTATGAAGAGTTATCTGAATACCGGGCGCTTGGCATTTACCAAACGCAAAGCCACCGTGAACGAGGTGAACCTGTGGCTTGGATTGAATTGCTTTCGCCATCAAATAAACTTCATAGTCAAGACTTACCCCAATACCGCCGCAAACGCTTAGGCTTATTGCGCAGCGGTGTTGTCTTTATCGAGCTTGACTATCTGCATGAATCGCCGCCGACTTTTGCCAGAATTCCGCTTTACGCAAGTTGGCGAAGAAAACAGCCGCCCGCTGCCAACGCCCATCCATATCGGATTGTTGTGGTCGATCCTCGGCCAACGATTCCAGTCGGCAAAGCCTATCATTACCAGTTCGATGTCGATGAACCGCTACCGTCGGTTGCCATTCCGCTCAACGATGAGGATGTACTCCACTTTGATTTCAACACGCCGTACCGTTATACCCTAGAAGCCAATCTTTTTGGCCTGGAACTGATGGATTACAGCCAACTTCCCGATCACTTTAATCGCTACAGCGCCCCCGACCAGGCGCGCATTGCCGCCCGCATGGTGGCTGTGCTGCAAGCAGCCTACACCGGAATTGATCTGGAAAGTGGCCCATTTCCCGTTGAACCGATCTCATTAGAGGCGGCACTGGCAAAAATTGAAACCTTGAAACAAACAGCGCATGAATAATCAACACCCACTACCCACCCAACTCTTCGATAAGCGCCAACTGATCACCAATCCGGTCGAGCTGATCACGTATGAGATCGATGCCGGTTTTGACCGCGGCAAACCAGATGGCGTATTTTATCCCACTTCGGCGGCGGATGTCAGCCGGATTATGCGCTGGGCGCAAGAACACAAAGTGCCCTTGATCGCCCGTGGGGCGGGCACAGGTCTCTCCGGCGGCGCGGTGCCCGAACATGGCGGTATTATCGTTGAATTTGCACGCCTCAACCGTGTGCTCGATTTTGATCAAACGGGGCGCAGCGCCAGCGTAGAGACGGGCTTGATCAACCTGGTGCTTGATGCGCTGGTCAAAAAAGCGGGCCTTTACTATCCGCCCGATCCTTCCAGCGGCCGCTCTTCGACGATTGGCGGCAATCTGGGTGAGAATGCGGGCGGCCCGCATTGCTTCAAATATGGCGTTACCACCAACTATATCACCGGGCTGGAGGTTGTGCTGGCCGACGGGCAGATCGTCCACCTGGGCGGGCGCGCGCTCGACTATCCAGAGTATGACTTTTGCGGCATCCTGGTCGGCAGCGAAGGCACGCTGGGTATTGTCACCCGCGCCGAGCTGCGGCTGATCCGCAACCCACCGGGCGTCAAAACCATGATGGTCGCCTTCGATTCGATTGAGACAGCAGGCCAAGCGGTCTCCGCTGTGATCGCGGCGGGGCTGATGCCGGCCACGTTGGAGATGATGGACCAGAAGATCATGGGTATGATCGAGGCCTATTCTGGCGCTGGGTTGCCCGTCCAAGCCGGCGCGGGCTTGATCGTGGAAGTGGATGGCTACCCGGAAAGCCTCGACGCGCAGATGGAAGAGATGGCCGATATCCTGACCCAAAATGGTGGTCACAGTTTGCGTCTGGCGCAGAGTGAGGAAGAACGCCAGAAAATCTGGTATGGCCGTAAAAGCGCAGCCGGTGCGATGTCGCGCTTGGCGCCCACTTTCTATTTGGTCGATATCACCGTGCCGCGCAGCCGCTTAGCTGCGACATTGGCCAACGTAGACCAGATTCTGGAAAAACATGATCTGCGCGCTGGCCACGTCTTCCACGCCGGTGACGGTAATTTACATCCCTTGATTCTGTGCGATGCGCGCAATCCAGCCTTGATGGAACGGGTTTTCCAGGCGACGGATGAGATTGTGGCGCTGGCGATTGCGTGCGAAGGCAGCATTACAGGCGAACATGGCGTCGGCATCGAAAAGCGTAAATATATGCCGGTGATGTATACGCCCACCGAACTCGCGGCCATGCTTGACCTTAAACAGATTCTCGATCCCCACGGTCTGCTCAACCCAGGCAAGATTTTTCCAGACACTGTCGCCACCCCGGTCTACGCTGCGCCAGTGTGGCCAACGACAAACCCCTTTGCCCCGGCCAGTACCCAAGAAGCCGCGGCTGGACTGGCTGCACTCTCGGCGGCCGGCCAACGCGTGCAGATCGGCAGCCATGTAAACCAGGTGCGTAGCGATGGTGACGTCTGGCTTTCCACCGCTAATCTGCGCGGTATCCAGACCTTTGCTCAGGATGATCTCTACGTAACGGTGGGCGCTGGCACACCTGTACACGAGTTGCAGACCTTTTTGCGGGACTACGGTATGCAAGCGCCAGTCGCGGCGGCGTGGCCAGCGATGAGCATCGGTGGCTTGATCGCCACCAACTTCAACGCCCCCTTGCGGATGCGCTACGGGGCACTGCGCGACTTGATGCTGGCTACCACCGTCGTCCTGGCCGATGGTCGCACCATTCGTGCCGGCCGTTCGGTCGTCAAAAATGTGGCCGGTTACGATCTGCCCAAACTCTTTGTCGGCTCGCACGGCACACTCGGGTTGTTGACGGATATCACGCTCAAGTTGATTCCCGCCCCGCGCGCGCAGCGCACCCTTTGCGTACACCTAGATCAATTGGCCCTCGCCACAGCAATGGCGCAACAACTTTTGGCCCAAACACTGGTGGCCTCGGCCTTGTTGGTCGTGGAAGGCATGCAAATCCCTGGCACACCGGTGACCCCGTATACCTTGGTTTACACCGCAGAAGGCGTGCCGGAGGATGTAAACGCCGAGCTTGATCAGGTGGCAGCGATTGTCGGCGCGGCGGGCAGACTAGCCGTAACGGAAACCAGCCTGACCGGCAGCGCGATCTGGACTAATCACTTGAACCGCGGCACCGACGGCTTGCTCGTGCGGATTGGTGTGCCGTCGAATGTTTTGGCAACGATGGCACACCAGTTGCCGCGGCTAGCTGGTCAGCAAGACTTGCTCGACTTTGGCGCAGGAATGATCTACGTGGCGCTACCAACCGTTGAGCGCGAAGCCACCCAAGCCTGGTTGGCCAATGTGCGCCAGCTGGTCAAGGCGCAGGGCGGCTATGCCGTTGTTATCGCAACGCCGTCGTCTTTGCAAAATACACTCGATCCCTGGGGCTATCAACCAGAAGTCTTGCTGATTATGCGCGCGCTCAAGGCGCGTTGGGACCCAGCCGGGATTTTGAATCCAGGGCGTTTTATCGTTGATCGACGCAAGTGATCCGACGATTTAATTTTTGTACGCGGATAAACGCGGATTAAATATGAGAAGAATCCGCGTCCATCCGCGTACAAATCTAAAAGCATCTGTCTACGAGTTCAATTCCTGCAAAATGGCCTGAAGATTTCCTTCAGACTGGGCCCAAATTTCATAAATGCCCGACTTCGTGTACAATCCTGACACCTACCACGTTTAGCTTCCCAGCTTACCTAGCGTAAATAGTTGAATAGTCCGACCAACCAATGTTCAGACCAAACAAAGGAAGAATCTTATGAATCGAAGAGATTTCTTACAGACCTTGACCACCAGAACCGTTGCCGCGACCGCACTTGGCCTGGCCGCCGGTTGCGCAGCCAATCAAGCCGGCGTTTCCACACCGGCACCAGAAGCGGCGGCGCAAGATAGCACCTTGCCCAAGTTTGATTGGAATATGGCCACTAGTTGGCCGGTTGCACTCGACACCATCTATGGCGGTGCGACTGTTTTTTGTGAACGTGTGAGTGTGCTGACCGGCGGCAACTTTACGATTACGCCCCACCCCGCCGGTGAAATAGCGCCCGGTCTGGAAGTGCTGAATGTCGTGCAAGAGGGTGCTGTCGAGTGCGGTCATACTGCATCTTATTACTATGTCGGCAAAAGCCCGATTACGGCGTTTGGTACGGCGCTGCCTTTTGGCCTCAACGCCCAGCAGCAGAATGCCTGGCTATATGAGGCTGGCGGGCTGGCAGCGTTGCAGAAACTGTATGCGGCCAAGTTTGGCGTCATCCAGTTCCCGGCGGGCAATACCGGCGTGCAGATGGGCGGTTGGTTTCGCAAAGAGATTAACACCGTCGCCGATCTACAAGGTTTGAAGATGCGTATTCCTGGTCTGGGTGGCCAGGTGATGGCAAAATTGGGCGTAACCGTGCAGACGTTGCCCGGGGGTGAAATCTTCCAGGCGCTGCAAACCGGGGCCATCGACGCCGCCGAGTGGGTGGGGCCGTATGATGATGAAAAATTGGGGCTGCACAAAGCGGCGCAATTTTACTACTATCCCGGCTGGTGGGAACCAGGCCCCACGCTCGAAGTGCAGTTCAATTTGGAGAGATGGAATGAACTGCCGCCGTTCTACCAGGAAGTGGTCAAGACGGCTGCTTTCGAGGCGAACATGACCATGTTGGCTCGTTACGATGCGCGCAACAATACGGCGTTGCAGTCACTGGTCAGCCAAGGTGTGCAACTGCGCCCTTATAGCCCGGAGATTTTGGCTGCCGCCGAGGAAGCATCCTTTGCCTTATACGATGAGCTAGCGGCCGCTGACCCAGACTTTAAGGCGCTCTTTGATGAATGGAAGATCTTCCGCGACGGCATTAACGCCTGGCACAATATCAACGAACACGGCTATACCCGTTACATCGATTCGACGATTGGTTAGGTCCTTTTGCCAGTAGGACAGTAGGACAGTAGGACAGTAGGACAGTAGGACAGTAGGACAGTAGGACAGTAGGACAGTAGGACAGTAGGACAGTAGGACAGTAGGACAGTA